>NZ_CP010055.1 GCF_000801315.1 Hymenobacter sp. DG25B
ACATAGTGGCTGACCAGCCCATCGAGGAACTGGCGCACCTGACTTTTAAAGGTATCCGACTCGCTGGCCAGCTGCAGGAGCGTCTCGGCAAAGCCATGCTTGTCGTTGACCTGCTTGCCGTTGAGGTGGCGCAGCAGCTTTGATGTCGTGGTTGCCGGCACGCACAACGCCACTCCGTCCTGCACCATGCGCATGACCAGGCGTAGTAACCTGCGGGGAAGCTGGGCCCGCGGTCCACCAAATCCCCAGGGAAAGAGCGCGCCGGCCTTCGGGGGGCCTGAACGCGCACGCCCAGGTCGCGCACATCCGCCATGGGCTCGGCTTCCACCGAGTAGCCCAGCTCGGTGAGCAGCTGCAAGAGCTCATCATAGCAGCCGTGCACGTCGCCGATGATATCGAAGGGGCCGGTTTCGTGTTTGCGGTTGTTGTAGAGCGGGTCGCGCACCACGGCCTGCACCATATCAATTTCCTCGGGGCCGTGCAGGTGATAGAGGTGGCGGAAGCCTTCCGCCTTCAGGGTTTTTCAGGCTGCGCCGCAGCTGCTGGCGCTGCTGGGGGATGACGTGGCGCCCCATATGCATCCGCTCTTCGCGGGCCCGTTGCGGTCCTCGGCGACCCGGTCGGGCACATCCAGCACAATGGCGGTCGGCAGCACATGGTAGTCCCGGGCCAGCTGCACGAGCGTCTTGCGGGCCTCGGGCTGCACGTTGGTGGCATCCACCACGGTGAGCAGGCCGCGCTTCAGGCGCAGCCCCACCAGGTAGTGCAGCAGGGCAAAGGCATCCGGCGTGGCGGACTGGTCATTTTTCATCATCGGCCACCAGCTCCCGGCACTGGTCCGAAGAGACGATTTCGGAAGGGCGAAACAAGCGGCGGGCAAACGTACTTTTTCCCGCCCCGGAGGTACCGATGAGCAGGACCAGGGAGAGTTCAGGGACTTTGAGGGTCGTCAGGGACATGGAACAAACAATAGCGGGCGGCTTGGAATAAAAGCAAACCGGGAATAGGCTTGAAATAGAACTGGCAATAGAAAATTACCGCTCAAACACGGCTAACTGGGAGGGGGCACCCACGCCGGCCGCTTCCGGCCCCAGCGCTTCCACGCGTACCCGGTACCCGTTACGCTCGGCCACCCCGACGGCCCACTCGGTGAACTGCGCCTGCGTCCATTCAAAGCGGTGATCCGTGTGCCGGAACTGCCCGGCGGAGAGCGTTTCGTAGCGCTGGTTGTACTCCGCGTTGGGCGTGGTGACCAGTACCGCCCCGGGGCGGGCCCGGGCAAAGACCACCTGCTCAAAGGAGGCCAGCCGGCTTTCATCCAGGTGCTCGATCACCTCTACCACGGCCGCGGCATCGTAGCCGCTCAGGCGCGGGTCCTGGTAGAGCAGCGAGCCCTGCGTGAGGGTCAGCCGCTCGCGCTGGCGCGGGGGCATTTCCGCCACGTGCAGCCGGTCCTGGGCCCGCTGCAGTTCCCGGTGCGAGACGTCCATCCCCAGGATGTGCTCCACGTGCGGAATAGCTAATAGCCGGCGCACCAGCTTGCCCTCGCCGCAGCCCAAATCCAGGACGCGCTTAGAGCCCAGCGGGCGGATTTCCTCGGCTACCCGGTCCAGGCGCAAATCGTGCAGACTTTGCTTTTCCCGGGAAGCGGACGGTTCAGAGGGCATGAGCGCCTCGGCCCCAAGGTCTGTCCCGGTTTCCAGCGCGTCCATAGCTATGGTCTCGTCCAGGCTAGGCTCGTCACCTTCCAATAACCGCTCTAAAGTAGGATTTACGTACTGCGCCAGGTTGCGCAGATAGCGGCGGGTGATGAACTCCCGGTCCGGATGCTGGGGCAGCCAGGCCGCACCGCGGTGCAGCAGCTTTTCGGCCTCACTTTCATTGACCCAATAGTGCTTGTCGTTATCTAGCACCGGAATCAACACATACAGGTGGGAGAGCAGGTCGCGCAGGCGCAGGGCGGGATGGCGCAGACGCAGGGTGAAGTAGCGACTGTCACCCCACGCTGGCACGGTCGGATCCAGCACATGGGCTTCCGTGCTTACCTCGTAGCCCAGCGGGTAAACAGGCGCTGCAATTGCTCAGCGTTGGCGGCGGGCATCACAGCCACCAGAGCTTCCAGGGGCAGCAATACCTCGGGCAGCTCGGGGCGGTCCTTGCAGGTGCCGTTCATGGCCGTGTTGAAGGCCTTGGACAGGGCCGTGCTCAGAAACGACGAGGCCACATACGGCCGGTCATTGACGTACTGCTCCAGGGCGAAGCCTTCCCCGGCCGGGCCGCGGTGATTGCGCACTAGGGCCACGGGATCAATGTCCAGTAGTAAGGCTGCCGTGCAGCGTTCCGCCGTTGCCTCCGGGTAGAAGATGTGGGCCTTTCCGGCGGCAATCTCGATGGATTGGAGCCGGGCAGGATTCTTATGTAGCAGGTAGCCTAAATCAGTGGCCGGTTGGTGAGTCGTGGTAATGGTTAATAACATCGAATAGCCCTAAAACGGAGCCCAGTCGCAGGCCCACGGCCGAAGATAGGGCTCCCACGGCGGCTCTTCTGTGTCTAGAACAGAAATTGCGTAGTCTTCGGGCAATTTCAGGGCCCCAGCACGTACTGCAGGCCACCCAGCAAGTGGCGGCGAAACAGCGGTTCGGAGTAGCTTTCCTCCGTATGGCCCCGGCCGTATAGAATGCCCGCCCTCCATCATAGGCGTGGCACCATACAATGGGGTGGTCCGCTCCGTGGGTGCCGCCATTGTAAGTGGTCTCGTCTAAGGTCGCCAGCACCCGCAGGTCGGGGGCCAGGTCGCGGAAGTTGTACCACTCATCCGTGCGCTGCCAAAGGGCAGGCAAGAAATTGGTGGCCGGGTGGGCCGTATCGGTTACCCGCACCGTGGCGGACTGCACAGCCGGGTGGCTTTTAAAGTAGGCCCCACCAACCCTTGATACCAGGGCCAGTTATATTCCGTGTCGGCGGCTGCATGCACGCCCATAAAACCATGACCCTGGCGGATGTATTGCTCCAGGGCTGCTTGCTGGGCAGCGTCGAGCACATCGCCGGTGGTGTTGAGGAAGACGACGGCATCGTAGCGTCGCAGCGTGTCGGCCACAAAGCGTGCGGCTTGCCGGGTGGTGTCCACACGCAGGCCGTGCTCGCGGCCCAGCTGCTGCAACGTCGCCAGGCCGGCGGGAATAGAAGTGTGATGGAATCCCTGGGTTTTATAGAACACGAGCACCGCTCGCCCCTGGGAGGGAGGCGAAGGAGTCGGAGAGCGGGAGCAGCCCAGCAACAGGGTGCCCATCAGCAGCCAGCAACGGAAAACAGAGTTCATGGCAGGAATAGAAATAACCGGTATGCTGCGTACGGTATAAGGCCGGTAGGGGCTGCCCAAATGCAAGCTAGACTGATTTGCAGCATGAGAAATGACGCCCCCAGCCGCCCGATATCGAGTGTCAAAAGAGAGCCAAGAGGGGGTTAGTTGCTTTTATAACGTTTATTAAACGGACGTTCAATAGAGGTGAAGCAGAGGGGATAGGTTCTGATAAAACTTCCTGATTGCACTCCAACGAAGTAGTGCTATGCCCAAGCTTATTGTACCTCGTTTCACGATGCTGGTGGTCAACTTCCACCCCGACCACGATAGCCAAAATTCGTCGGAATCGAGTGGCAAATTCTCACTCAAACAAAGACAGTCCCGTAGAGGAGCTAGCTTAGCGCCCCCCTTATCTTGCCGAATGAATCCGATCTATTCGCTGCTCAGCTTTTTGCTTTTCCCTTTACTGCTGTCTGCCCCTACTGTGTCCGATTGGATTACGTATCCGTTAGATGAACGCGTGTCTGTTCAGTTTCCTAGTGAACCGGAAAAGGAATATCCGGATAAGGCGACACAACAGCCCCAGTTTTTCATGAGTAAGGATTCAGCTGGCCTGTATGTGGTAATGCGTTTTGATGTCAGTAGCACCGGGCGTGATCTGGAGAGTACGCTGGGCCGCAAGCTCTTCTATGCCAGCATAATCGATGGGGCCTTACAGCAAGAGAAAGGCATCTTCCTCTCCCGCACCCCCTTTTCTACGCCCGGTGGGGCGGCGTCGAAGTGACGTACAAAGGCCGGCACGAGGGCACCGGCAAACGGCAGGTGAAATGCGTTCGGTTTTTGCTCCTCGAGCAACACGTGTATAAGCTCAGTTTCATTTCGCAGGATCGTGCCGATCTATCGGGGACCAGTGGCCAGGCACAGCGCCGACGGTTCTTTGACTCCCTGGTAGTCAAACCGCTTTCTGCTTCCGCCCACTAAGCCATTTGCCCAGTAGCCGAGATTTCAAAGGACCAAAGCAGGAGCAGAATCCTGCGGCTTCCGTTACCGGATGGCGAGCCCTGTAGTTCTCATCACATCCTCTAGTGCGCATGTCCGCTTGCCCCACGTTGACAGCCTTTATCGCGCAGCATCCGACCGCGACGATTACCCGTGCCCAGACCACTTATTTGGAACTGCAAACGGAAGAAGGCTCCTACCGAATAAAATTTAAGGAGAAAGCCGAAGCGAAGCTCAAACCAGGTCATGGCGGGGCATTGGCTTGCTTTACGCAGCATCCACTGTTGCTCGTGCACAACGAGGAGACCGCAACGGTCTACCTGCATTCGAAGCCAAAGGACCCACAAGCCTTACGCGAAGAAATCCAACAGGCCATTACGGCTCTGTACCAAGGCTGGCGCGATTGGCGGAGCCATTTCTTTGGGTGGCGGTATGCAGGTGCAGAGCACTTGCTAGTCCGAAACCTGACGGAAGGGAGCGGCATGCTCCTAGAGCGGGCACCGGCCTCCGTGGCTCAGGTAGTGTTGGCCGCCTGTGAGAAATATGGTGCCGCTACCACCGTATTTGGTTCCGCCGCGCCTGACCCTACGGTACCCGCAGTCTTCTGTCTACTCTGCCTGGGCTCGTCCTATGTCATCGCCAAAGGCTTTGAAGTAGCTGCTATGTAGGAAAGGAAGGGGAATGCTTCGTTTTAATGTTGCCTCTCCAACGACACTAGCCAGCCCGCATCTGCCGGTCTGAGCACTCGGGCATAGCCGGCATGAAACACTCGTCTACCAGGTGTTAGCCGGCCGACTCAACCGAGTGTCACATTTCTTAAACGCTCCTTGAAGAGCGGTGACAACCGAGTAGATAGATTCCGCGAACTTTTCCTTCTCAGCCCTTACGGGAGTAGCAAGCCGCACCGCTACTGCGGGCCCCAAGGGGATAAGACTCTACGGAAACAGCCTGATGGGACGTGAGCAGCGACCCGCCCGAGCGGGTCGTTATTCCCCTTTTTGCTCCAATGCCTGTCGGAAGAGCTGCTGGAGCCGAGCAGGGTCCTTCCACTCGGCCAGCTCCTGCGCCAGGGTCTGCACCTGCTGCTGGTAGGTGGCCGCCTCTTGGGTTTTCGCCCAGAGTTGGTCCTGCACCTGTTGGAGCTTCTCGCGTAGGGCATCTTCCCGCTCGACATACTCGCCCATCAGGTGCTCGGCTTCCATGGCTAAGGGCTGCTCGCCGCGTGCCAGCAGTAAGTGCCGCGCATACTGGGCGACACTCACGGTAGCTAAATAGGCTTCGGCGTCCAGCAGTTCATATTCGGCCGGCGTCAATTTAATATTGAGTTGCTTGATGCGATCGACGTAGGGCATATATCAAATCAGATAGGCGAGTGAAAGGAGGGGGTACCCCTTTTCCCCCCCGGGGGTACCCCCAGCTAGTGCAGGGTGCTGGAGGGGGTACCCCCGAGGCAAACCGGAGCGAAAAACGAAAATTAGTCATTTTTTCGGCCCCATTTCGGGGGTACCCCCTGGGGGTACTCCCTCTGAAAAGACATTGCAAAGCCACGTTTACGGGGAATAGAAACGTCTAAAAGGGCTTTCGCACGCACTTTTTACCCGTTTTCAGCGCTTTTCTACGGATAGCATACCCGTATGAGTAGGCGTCATGCGTTAAAATAGGTCCCAGTAAGCCATTTCCTGCTGATCTGCTAGCGAAATAGCGAGGCCGTCAAAGCGGCAAGAGGAATTGGAGCGGCGCCAGCCGATTGTTCCCCTAGTATGAGGTTCTAGAAGCGAATAGCGGTTTGTCACGTTTATTGAATGCTCGCTTAACATCTGTTACTTGTTCCCCCTATGGTGGTGAGAAGATGTCTTGCTTACTGATTGAGCCCTTTAGGAGCCCATTGCAATGGCAAGAAATGGCCTTAAAAACAGGGCCTTTGCATCGTATTGGCACTTGGGCTAAACCTGGCGTGTCCGAGGTGAGCCCTTTAGGAGCCCATTAATGTGTATTGAGTCCCGACTCCCGTTTTTCCGGTTTTTTGCAGGAAGCCGGCCTTTTCCAGCTCGCCCAGGTAGCGCGTGGCGGTGGGCTTGCTCACGCCTAGCTGCTGCTGCACCAAAGTATTGGTAATGCTGCCGTGCTGCCCGGTGTAGAGCAGCACGGGAATCAGATCGGGGCGCACCCCTTGCTGCTGCCAGTAAGCAGCGGAGTACGCAGCGAAAGCTACCACGAAACCCGAAGCCTCGAAGTAAAAGCGCGGCGGCGGCAGGTGCGCCGCGCGGCACTCACTGAGCATCTTAATAGTGCCCCGCCCCCAGGATTCAATGTAGCCGGCTCGGAACAGGGTGTTGGCCACGTCCGGGTTAAAGGGCTTAGAGGGGTGCTTGCGTAGCAGGTTCTCCACCGTCCAGCTGTCGGGCAGGTGGCCCTCGTTCCAGAACTGCAGGTGGTGCTCATACACGCTGATCTGCACCGGCGTGCCACCACTGTAGTCTTTATGGGCTAGTGCATTGAGCAGTGCCTCGCGCAGGGCTGCGGCGGGAAACGGAGGCACTTCGATGCGGCTGGCCCCCTGATAGCGTACCTGGGCTTTGGTGTACTTCGTCTGCAGCAAATCCAGCGTGCGCTCCACCTGCAGGAGTAGCGGACCATGTACCTCGTCCTGGTAGCGCAGATCGTCGTCGGTGGCAAAGAAGCCGATTTTCACGTAGGCACCCGTTACAAACTTCTCGGGCATGGGGTGAAAGAGCAGCACGGCCGCCCGCTTCAGGTAGTCCCCTTCAATCAGGTTCAGATTATCTAGCAGGGCTTCATTGCTGTCGTGCAGCACCTGCGCATCTACGCGCCCGCTTTTGGCCGCGCGCTGGCGAAACAAGTCGAAGGCCTCGGCCGACAAATCGGCTACCGCGACGCTCGGCACCGGCACGCCGTCCCAGCGCTTGCCCTGCTTTTGCAGCAGTAACGCACTTAGCGCGGGGCCTTTGAGTTCCTGCTTGGTGCTACCGCTGCGGTAGTGGTACTGCCCGCGGTAGCTGATGGGGTAGGGGTAGGGCTCGACGACAATTTCCAGGTATTCCTGCCCATCTTCCTCCTGGCGGTTGACCTCCACCAGGATGCCCATCAAATCACGCACTTGGCCAGTTAGGCCTTTGCTTTTGCCTGCTGCGCCTCGTGTAGCCACGTTTGGGCTTCGGCCATAGTCGTGAAGGTGTGCATCTGGAACTTGTTCTCCAGGCTGACGCGCATCACCTCCGAGGAATAGGCCGCCAGCGTATCCAGGCTGACAACCTGAGCAAAATGGGTCAGTCCCGCGGCCATGGCCCGTGGCGTCCAGCTGGTAGTGACCCACTCCAGGATTTCATCCCACAGGCCCACGGAATGGCGATTGTCGTTGAGCAGGTAGACGCACTGGTGCTGTTGCAGCAAGGCCAGACAGGCATTCGTGCCGGCCACCATGCCTACATAGGTGAGCTCCCCGATCCAATTATTGTATACCCAGTGGTTTATAGGATCATACTCAGAGGTCATGTAGACTACTCCGGCGCTATTGATGAGCTCAGTCCGCATGGCTTAGGAAGGATTGACACCCTAATATAGCGGCTAAAGCGAAAGAATATAGAGTTACACTAATTGAATGATAGCCTCACTCCTAGAGGCTTGTGCTAACTCCTCCTCATAGGTAGCCAGGTGCCGGAGCAGGAGGAAAGTGAGGGCTGAAGCGATGACACAGAATACCTGCGAGCCAATGACCACCAGATTCTGCTGCAGAATATCCTCCGAACGGGAAGCAATGACATCTTCCTCCTCAGAGCCTCTGATGATATAGTCTTTATCGGCCGAAGCAGTCCGGTTGTTTTTAATTTAATCAAGGATTGAAATTCTCCGCCGTAACCTTAAGCAAATCCATATCCGGGAAACTGCCAAGCAACGAAAGTGCATGTTTGGTTAATTCCTGGGGAATACGCCCCGCGAGGTGTTTTAAACGGGCACCATTGTCAGGAAAAACATCGAAAATGCCATAATCACCATTAGGCAGGCGGATAGCAAACCACGCAATAGTCTCTTCTTCTGCCATGGCCAAAGGCTGGGCATCTTTTAGAAATTGTACCACCTCCTGCTCGTGGCCCTCTTTCGCTTTAAAAGTGAGCAAAAGTCCTTTTGTATTAGGTTCAACTGGCGGTTGGGATGGTAGTTTGCTGGCAAGTATCTCTAATTTCTGGATATGCGGGGAGGTTTCAAATAATTCATCTGCTTTTTGCCGCAAGGCGCTGGCAACTGCCCCGTTAAGATGTGCATCACGGGATTCTTCATCAGGGAAAAAATCGACTATGCCATATTCAGACCGGCCAAAACGAACGGCAAACCAGGCTTTTGTTCCGGCCTCCTGCCGTACTAATGGAAGGGCAGAAGAAAGAAAATCTTCCACCTCGTCATCTTTGCCATGTTTCGCCTCTAAACGAACGAGTAATCCTTTTGTAGTCATAGTCATGGTTCAATGAATTAATATAATTCTTTGAAATTCATCTATTTAAGTGTTAGAAATTAATAGGTTTCTATGCTTATCTATTCCTAAGTGGGGTTTTTCTGTTTCACTCTTTTTTCACTAAGCCGAGGCAAGGCAAAATAGATATATAAAAACAAAACAGGTATGATACTAAAAGGTACGCTCCACAAACAAATGATTAAGGCAGCTAAGTGGAGCACAGGGGCAATTACATATTCCTTTGAAAGTGATCGGATGAGCTTCCTGTCTGCATGTTCCTCCAAAAGTTCATCCGTTCTGGTGGCGTACCACCAGGTACAATTATATAACAATGTCATCATCACCAATGTCCCATGATATATCAATGCTGCTGTACGTTCTTCTGGTTTGCCTACATGATGAGCCAGTAGCCCGGTGGTAAATGACTGCAGGGTGACAAACATCAAAAACAAAATATTCAGTATAAGGAGGTACTGATCCGTCTGCCTTATATAAATAAACATGTTGTGATGGTTAACCCAGGCAATACATATAAACAGGAAAGACGCCGCGAACGCCGCATAAGCAGGCCATTGTTTGACAATCTCTTGTAGCAAGCCTGTTTCGGTTTCCGGTTTAGGCAGTTCGGTAGCAAGCAAGGTTGCCGCTATAGCTAAAACAGCATCACTAAAATATTCGAGCCGATCAGTTGGCCGATGATTGTACATAAGAATTGTTTAAAGTATTTCAATAATATTATCATGACATCATCATTGGTTTCTTCTCTTTCCCGGGTTGGCTTCGTGGCAATTGCCGAAGAGTTCCTGCTTGCAAAAGGGGCAGCTGCCGCAGGCAATGTTGAAGGGCACCAGCACGTGGTCGCCCACTTTTAGCTTTTGCACGCCCGAGCCGACGGCTTCCACTATGCCGGTAAATTCATGGCCGAAGGTCATGCCCACGCGCGTGTCGGGGACCAGGCCATGGTAGAGGGGCAGGTCCGAGCCGCAGATTAAGGAGCGGGTCACGCGCACAATGGCATCATCGGGGTGTTTGATTTTGGGTCCGCACGGATGCGGAAGGGCCCGCGAAAGTTTACGGCTAACATAGACCAAGAAGGTTAAGAGGAGGTGGAAAAAAGGCAGGTGGTGAACCCGCGGGGCTCACCCAGCACAGGAAATGCTTCTGCCTGCTCCGAGGCGGATGGAACCCGTGGAGGCGAATGAGACAGAAGGGCAAGGGATTCTCCCCCGAAGGGGCGCATAGCGTCAACTACCGGTAATACAAGCTCTTACGGGTGGACCGGGGGGATGGCTAAAAACTAGAAAATAAAACTAGAAAATACGGATTTCCCATCCGTTTTAATACGGAATCTTCGTGCTTCAATCGGTTTTCAAGACTGGCGCAGCAGGGGCAGTTGGCCCAAATGTGCCCACCGCTCCACAGTGGGTTTAAGAAAAGGGAAGAATTGGTAATCGCGCAATAGCTGAATTCCTCATTCATCATGAATAAGGCCCCCTCAAGCTTAGCAAGGGCCGACATAAGTAGCTACTGCCTACCAAGTAAAGGTATTTGCCGAAAGATTACCCCTTGGTCCCCAGTCGCCTTTTCGGGCTGATACCAGCGTCGCTTTGATTCGATCATGACCCAAAGAACCCAGGCCCTGCTGTTTTTCCTGCTCCTGCCGACGGGCGCTATTGCGCATGGAGAAGAGGTGTTGACCACGGTTTTCCTCTTCCTGGGGTCCCTGTTGCTCATCTTTGGGTTGGTGCTCCTGATCCCTGTGCCCTATGCGGAAAAAGCGGTACTGGTCGCCGTTTATCTGACCACCCTGAGTGTAGCAGCTTACTGGACCAGTGGCCTGCCGTACCGGGAGAATATGTCTTGTAGCTGGGTGCAGGTTCCTTCCCACTGCTCGGCGCTGCTCCGGGGCTGGGCCAGGCAGGTGAGGCGCAGGGCAATGGCTTGGCTGACCAGGGCGGCCAGCAGGTCGAGCACCCGTTGCTCGGCGGCGGTGAAGGTGCGCGGGCGGCGGTCGATGCTGCAGCGCGTGCCCAGGGGCGCTGGTCGGGCAGGCGCAGCAGGGATCCGGCGTAGCAGCGCAACTCATTGCCTTCGGCGGTGTGCAGGAGCCCCCTGCCTGACCTGCCAAGAGCGCTACGATGACCAGCAGATGATACGTTGGGACCCCGGGAAGAGGCGCCTGGGGGAAAACGCCGAGGCAGCGGGGCACGTTATACCCCGAAACGCCCATCTAACTCCTTCCCATGCCTGCCCTCCTTGGCACCCTGCGCACGGGCACCAGTGGCATCGTCGTGCCCGGCCCGAAGGCTACCTTTCCGGCGGCCTACCAGGCGACGAGCCGCCTCACCTACTACGCCACCCTGTTTAACTCGGTGGAGGTTAACAGCACCTTCTACCGCATCCCCCAGCCCAAAACGTTTGCGGCCTGGGCCGCGGAAACCGGCCCGGCGTTTGACTTTACCCTCAAGCTGTGGCGCGATATTACACACACCAAGACGCTGGCCGATGACCTCTCCGGCCTGGTCCGCTTTATCGATGCCGCCCGGGCGTTGGGCCCCAAAAAGGGATGCCTGCTCCTTCAGTTCCCGCCCAGCAACACCATTCGCCAGCTACACGCGGTCAGTGCCCTCTTGCAGGCGCTTACCGCGGCCGACCCCGCCCACGAGTGGCGCCAAGCGGTGGAGTTTCGCCACCCCAGCTGGTATGCCGAGGATACGTTTGAGATGCTGGACCACCACGGCGCCAGCCTGGTGCTGCACGACAAAGGTCCCGCCCGAAACGCCCAGCTCAATGAGGGAGCAGACTTTGTCTATATGCGCTTCCACGGCCCGCAGGGAAACTACCGCGCGTCCTATGAGCGCGACTTTCTGCACGACCAGGCCGAGCAGATACACGACTACCTCCAGGAGGGGAAAAACGTGTATGCCTACTTCAACAATACCATGGGCGCCGCTTTTGAAAATGCCCAAGACCTGCAGCGGCTGGTAGCGGAGCGGGCGTGAGCCGTACGACGCGCGTGCGGGGGCAGGGGGGCGCTGGTTTAAAGCGCCCGGTCGTGTTTAACCACGGCGCGGGCCTGTCTGGGTAAACCCTCGTTTTGCTTTACGATGCTCGTTGAATGAGTTTCCGAAACACCTATCCCCCATAGGTTTTCTGTACTTAATTGATGGAACCCAAGCTAGCCCGTCAGGTGGGATAGCAGGGCTTACCAGTGCCTTGGTGATGCGGTTCAGGAAAAGGTGCGTGTAGGTTCACCCCGAAACATGAGCTTGGGACCTTTGTGGGTCGATAAGTCACTTTATGTCCACTATCTAGGATGTTGTTAATCCAATTAGGATAAACCATTCGACTCAGCTCTTCGCAAACTACCTGACCTCGTAGGGGCCAAATCGCTCCTGCCAGGCCTCCTCCAGCCGGTGGTTGCTTAGCTGCGGGTCTACCAGGCCCTGCACCCCCACGCACCAGCTGCCGCACAAGGCGCCGTACTGCAGGCATTTTTGCGCCGGCTCCTGGCGCAAAAAGCCGTACAGGAAGCCCGCTAAAAAGTTGTCGCCGGCCCCGTTACTATCCACTACCGTAGCAGCGGGCACGGCTGCCTGCTCCAGCCACTGGCCCGCGGCGGTGAGCAGCGTGGCCCCCGCGCGCCGTGGGTACATACCACCAGGCGCTTTCCCGCGGCCCGCAGCTGCTGCATGACCGGGCGGTAGTCGGGCAGGTTGTCGGAGCTGAGGTGAATGTACTCGGCGGCGTCAATGAAGGGCTGGTGGTAGGGGTTATGGTCGTCGTAGTCGTGCAGGTCGGTCCAGATAGGGTGGGGGTAGCCGCGCAGCAGCGGAAGCAGCAACTGGCAGTAGCTGATGATGTTCACTACCAGGCACTCACTGGCCTGGATAAGGGCCGTTACCTCGGCGTAATCGACCGGCAACGTGGGTGAGGCCTGCGTAATAAACAGGGAAATGCGCTGTCCTTGGGCATCCATCAGGTTGACGTGCCGCTCGGTGCCGGCCGGGTCCAGGACGTAGTGGGCCGTTACCCCCTGCGCCAGAAGGTCATCCCTGATGTGGCGGCCATAGGCATCGTCGCCCACCGCCGAATACAGGGTGGTCGGTTGTCCCAGCTTGGTCAGCGCCAGTGCTTTTCCGGCGCCGGTTGAGCCGGTGCCTTCGTGAAAAGGTGCCTGGTGAAGGGTCTGCGGACGTGGAGCCGGCAGCTCGGGCAGGGTCACAATATGGTCGAAGGTGGTACCTCCCAGAATGAGCGTGCGTACCATCGGACGGAGTCAAGAATCAATACAAGCAACCCAGGCGCCAACGGCCCGGCTTAGCGGAGCTCCCACACCAAGGCGGTGTAGGCCGGCACCTGGGCAGTTTGCAGGTTAGGCACGACGGTATCCGTCAGCACGTCCTGTGCAGAGGTGTAGCCTTTTAACTGTTCGGCAAAGCGGGTCAGGGGTACCGATTTTGCGGCCGGGTTGCAGTTCAGCATGACCATGACGCTCTGCCCCTGGGCATTGTGCCGGAAGTACGTATACACGCCATCCTCCGGCACGAAATGCGTGAGCTGCCCAGTGTGCAGCACCGGGTGGGTTTTGCGGTAGTTGGCCAACTGGCGCACGTACGCATGCACGTCCTGCTGAGCGGGGGTGCGGCCGGCGGCCGTGAAGGCATTCTGTGGGTCGCTGGGCCAGCCGCCGGGGAAGTCAGACCGCAGCAGCCCGTCGGGGCGGCTGAAGTTCTTCATGAGCACCTCGGTGCCGTAGTACAGCTGCGGAATGCCGCGCTCGGTGAGCAGCCAGGCCAGGGCCATTTTCTGCTTGCGCACGTCCTCCCCCAGCACCGAAAATACCCGGTCCACGTCGTGGTTGTCCAGAAAAATGACGTTGCGGCTGGCATCTTCGTACATCCAGTCACCCTGCACCGCGTAGTAGAGCTTGGCGATGCCTTCAGCGAAACCGGCCGGTTTGGTCAGGCCTTCCAACAGCGCATAGCGCAGCTCAAAGTCAATGGCCCCGGGCAGGTTGCTTTTAAAGCCGTTCACGGGTGGAAACACGTTGCGGGTCCAGAACGCCTGCTGCGCGACGCCCTCGGCCTCCTGCATCCAGGTTTCACCAAACATGCCCAACTGCGGGTACTCCTCCAGGATAGCCTGGCCCCACTGCATCAAAAATGTTGGGTCAGAGTAGGTATAGGTATCCACGCGGTAGCCGTCCACGCCGGTGTATTCCACCCACCACAGGAAATTCTGGATCAAATATGTCGCTACCAGCGGGTTTTCCTGGGCCGGATCGGGCATGGTGGTGTCAAACCACGTGTTGCTGAACAGCTGGCGGTCCAGCTGCGCCACGTGCGGGTCGTTCACGGTCCCGTTGCGGTAGTTGCCCCGCGTGAAGGTGGGCCACTGGTGAAACCAGTCTTTGGCCGGCTGGTCCAGGAACAGGTAGTTGTTGCTCCCGATGTGGTTGAGCACTACATCATGAATTACTTTCAAACCCTGCTGGTGGGCGCGCTGCACGAAACGCACGTAGCCCTCATTGCTGCCGTAGTGCGGGTCGATGGCGTAATAATCGGTGAGAGCGTAGCCGTGGTAGCCGGCCTTGGGCATGTTGTTGTCGACCACCGGGGTGGGCCAGATGGCCGTCACGCCCAGCTCCTTGAGGTAATCAAAGTGCTGCTCAATGCCTTTTAGGTCACCGCCGTGGCGGGCGTACATGGAGTCGCGGGCTACGCCGGGGGCGCGGTTGCCCTTCACCACGTCGTTCTTTGGGTCGCCGTTGGCAAATCGGTCGGGCATGAGCAGGTAAATGAAGTCGGCGCTGGTGATGCCCTGTACTTTGGACTTGTCGCTGGGCGTCGTGCGGGCGCGCAGCTCATATTCGTACTGGGTCTTTTTGGCGCCTTTGAACGCCAGCTTCAGCTTGCCGGGCTTGGCCTCGGGGCTGATGGTGAGATTCACCAGCAGGTAGTTGGGGCTCTCCAGCTTCTGGAAGCCTTCCAGCGTCACGCCGGGGTATTGGCTGAGCGTTACCTGGCTGCCGGCAATGCCAGGGCCATGCACCAGCAATTGCAGTTTGGGGTTTTTCATGCCCACCCACCAGAACGTGGGGTCGATACGGGTAATAGGCGGGTTGGATGACCCGGCGACAAGGGAGGAAGCGGTGGCAGCAAGGCAACTGGCGGTGAAGGACAGCAGCACAAGGAGCAGTTTGGCAAATGACATAAGCGGGGAAAAGCTGCGCGGCGCTAGCGGCCGCTGGGTGGGAGAAACATGGCTTCCCCCGGCAGACCGAAGCCTTACTGTGGGGGCTGGCAAACGTAGTCCCCCGCTTTTCGGGCTACGCCCCACTTTGTAAAGCCGCCCCCTTATCTTTTCGGCGGTATATCAAACACCTGTCTATAAGTTATTTACTTCCGCAGCAAGCTGGTCCGCCTTTCCGAAAGTGGTACGTAAGCGGTGGCCCCTTCAGCAACAAGGAAGCGGGATCGGGGCCCAAAGCTTCCGATCGTATGACGGTAGGCCGGCAAGGGCCATGCGGTCTACCCCCGCCGCCAAGGGGTTGCTACTCCTCGCGGATGCCGCTGAAATACTCGCGCGGTGTTTGATCGGTGTGCTTTTTAAAAGCGCGGTTGAAGGCCGTTTTGGAGTTAAAGCCCACCTCCTCGGCCAAGGCCAGCAGCGTATACTGCCGGGCCTGCGGGGCGCCCATGAGCTGCTTGACTTCCGCTACTCGGTAGGCATTGATGAAGTCAAAGAAGTTTTGACCGAAGCCCTCATTGATGACTTTGGACAGCACGTGCGGGGGGAGTTGTAGCCCCGTAGCCAGCTCGTGCAGCGTCAGGCTAGGGTTGCGGTAGGGTTTGTGCTGCTGCATGAAGCCGGTCACCGTGGCCTGCACGGCGGGGAGGTCAAGCATCTTTAAGGGGCGGGCCGGGCGCGGCGTAGCCGGCAGCAGCGCCGGTTCTGAAAGCGCGGCTGTCTCTGCCGGGGCCTGGTGCGGAATAGAGGCAACGGGGGCCGGTACCAGCCGGAAGATTTCAGGCTGATGCAACACGACGTACCCCAAGAAATAGGGCAGCGTAGAAAACGCCAGCCAGATTAGCGCCTGGGTGCGGGCCGCCAGCGTATAGACGTCGAACGCGGCCCAGTGGCTGACCAGGACAAGGCCAAACAGAAAGCTCCATAAGATTAGGCACACTGCCTGAATGCCTAGCACCGTGGACAGGTAGCGCAGGTTCTGGGCGTAGGACACGCTCGCCTCGTACTGCTGAGTGTAGGCCCGGATAACCCGGCGGCAGGCCACCCAGTAGGCCGCGTTCACCAGCAGTGCCACTAGTCCCGTGACCAACAGCACGGCCCGCAACCCGGTCTCATGACTGATCAGCCGCAGCTGAAACTCGTAGCTGTCAAGCAGAAAGTACGGCAGGTAAGCGAGCAGCTGCAATGCTGCGGGCAGAAAATACAGCCACTGCCGCTGCGGCGGAGCCTCATGGAAGAGCAACCGGCGGATGTAGCCATAAAACAGTGGCCCGTAGAGAAACCAGATAAAGTCCGGCACCAGCGTCAGCTGCGGGTAAGCGTTGGCCACCGCCCGGTCACTGCTGATCACTGTGAGCAGGGTACAACCGGCTCCCAACCCCAGCAGCCACAACAGCCAGCGATTGGCCTTCCGGTTGGCCTGCTGAATGCTGGGAATGGCAATTAGGAGCAATACCCCCTGAAAACACGAAAAAAGGAGCAGCAGGTCGTAGAGCGAGTAGAATTGGAAGGTACCGCTTAGGTCTTCCCAGCTTTGCACGCGCACTTCTACGGGGCCGGCCTGGGCCTGCTGGCGTGTAGCCACGCGGTTGGCCCGCACCTGCCCGTGCCCGCTTCCTTCAATGGTGGCCCAACTCCCGCGCGAGACTTTGTATTCGAGCCGGGGCTGCGCCGTGCACAGCGTGAGGCCATACAGGCCATTAGCCTGCCGACGGAACCGGTAGCGGGCCTCGGCCGGCTGCCAGTGGTTGAATGACCCGACCAGGTAGAGGGCCGCATCGCTGGGTGTATGGGCCGGTAAGCTGGTCAGGAGGAAGTGATAAGCGACGGGGCGCCGCAGACTGTCGTTGGTCACCCGGGCGAGCGGACGGGGCGGAGCGGCCGCCCACCCGGTTCCCGGGAAAATGGAAAGCAGGACAAAGGCTAAGAAAAAACCAAAGCTAGTTCGAGCAAACACGTTAGAGACCTGGTGAAAGGAATAAAGGTACGCCGCGAAAGTAGCTTTCCTTCCCGATAGGAAGGGGAATGCTCCCCCGGAAGCCGGGCATATAGCGTCGTCGGGTCCCTTCTGCAGATGGCCTTTTTCAATAGCAGTAGGCAACAATTAGGGATTCATCTAGCTAGGTCGCTCCCCTGTTGGACGCCCTCCGCCACGGTTGCTCTGCTGCCTAGTCCGATTCTATACTTCCTCCAGCCCGCTGATAACGCTTATAAAACACTCGGTCAATAGGAGTTTCCATTGGATTTAGTCCCGTGTCACCTTTCTTAAACGCTGGTTGAAACGAAGTGACAGTGGGGGCTGACGACCCGCTTCCCGACGCCAGCTGGGCCCTGGCGTTAGACCCGGCCTGCCGCTGCGCCTTTGGGGGCAAAGTGAACCGCGGCCCGGGAAGTGCCTACCCCAATAACTATTTTTTTCGCTGATCGGATCCACCAGCGCATTACTACGAAATGTTTCGTATGATTGCACCTACGAAATACTTCGTACACCTTGCCGCTCGCCAGGTGGTTCTACTCCCTCCCCCTAAAACCACCTATGAAACCTTCCCCGCTGTTGGCCCTGCTCACGCTGTTGGCTTTGGCCGTTCCCTCTGTTTGTCGGGCGCAAAGCGCCGGAACCCCTCCGGTGAACATCCTCCAGTTGATGGATTCGCTGACCCTGCGCCTGAACCAGCACTACGTGTTTCCCGAAGAAGCCCAGCGCATGGCCGCGTATGTGCAAGCACAAGCCAAAAAGAAGGCCTACGCCGCGCTGGTTAATCATCCCAAAGCCCTGGTGAAGCAATTGCAGGCGGACCTACAAGCAGCTCATCGCGACCCGCATCTGTTTGTCGAGTACAATCCGGCGCTAGCGCACAATAGTCGGGTGAGCCCACAGCCGACCGCGGAAGAAATGGGGCAAGCTAAAAAGTACTGGAAAGCGAACAACTACCTCTTCAAAAAAGTAGAGGTGCTGCCCGGCAATATTGGTTACTTCCCCTTTACGGGCTTTGTGCCGGACCTGGCCGGGGCGCAGCCGACCATCAGCGCGGCCCTGCAGTTTTTAGCCCATACCAATGCCCTCGTCATGGATCTGCGCGAAAACATGGGCGGCAGCCCGGAAATGGTGAATCTGTTAGAAAGCTACTTTTTCCAGGAAAAGATGCACATGAATGACCTGATTAACCAGTCAACCAACGATACGACGGTGTTCTACGCGGATCCGGCGAAGGTTCCGTTTACTTTGTCAATGCCGATCTATATTCTGACCAGCCACCACACGTTCTCCGGGGCCGAAGACTTCGCCTACGCCCTGCAGCAGGCCAAACGGGCCATTGTGGTGGGCGAAACCACGGGAGGCGGTGCACACCCAACGAAGCCGGTGTCGGTAGGGCAGGGGTTCGTGGTTTCCATCCCCTTTGCCCGGTCGCTGAACCCGGTCACCCACACGGACTGGGAGGGTACTGGGGTCGTCCCGGACGTAAAAGTCGAAGCTAGGCAGGCATTGGATAAGGCCCGGGAACTGGCGTTGCGCGCCCAACGCCAATTGGCGCCGAGCGCGCAGGAAAAACGGCAAGCGGACTATTTGCTGGAGGAGTTGGCTGCCCAGCATCCGATTCCCCCCGTGCCGGTGAGCCGACTGCAGCCGTATACGGGCACGTATGGTCCGCTCACCATTTACCTGGCCGGTAACAAGCTGCTCTGTAAAAATGTAGAGGCGGGCAATCTGGTAACCGAATTAAAGCCGATTGCCGTTCATCGGTTTGTGCTGGATGACAATGCGCATGTCGAATTTGTGAAAGACAGCAAAGGCGCTTACTCGCTCATCAAGCTCTACGTCAGTGACGGGAATGTATTCGAAGAGCGGAGAAAAGGGGGAAACTAACCGAGCTGGGCTTCTATGCCTATCGGACGGACCGCTTCCTGGCAGAGCGACCGCATGGGCGCTCGCGGTGGCGACGGGTGGCCGGTGAGGTACCCAGTTCCGGGGAGGGCTTGTCGCCAGGAGACTTTCCCGGCAGCCCAGTACCCGCCGACTCAGGGTCGGCAGCCACGTGGCACTATGCACCGCGAAGGGAGAAGCGGGTGAAAGCAAGGCCAAGGGGGAGCGGCTCCTTTCTGGAACGCTCCTAGAGTAGCCGTGACAATCGAGTAGATAGGTTCCGATAAAGTTTACTTATCCGACCCTAGACGCTCCAGATCACGGGAGGTTACTCCTAAGCGCAGCTCGCCCCATAAAGGATCCCAGAATCAGTTGCGGAGAATAGTGGCTATATTTACCGCATATGATGCGGAGAATAGTGCCTTATATTCATCATCTGCCGGATTGGCCGCAGTTCACCTGGCAGCCGGCGGCCTTAGAAAGCCTGCTGGGAGAAGTGCGTCACCAGCAGGGACGCTTGCTTGGGCGGCTCGACGGGCTCGGATTGGACCTCCAAGCCGAGGCCACACTCCAAACGCTCACGCTGGAGGTTCTGAAGTCCAGTGAAATCGAAGGCGAAGTATTACCGCCGGCGTCGGTGCGCTCTTCGATCGCCTACCGTCTGGGATTAGAGCAGGGAGGACTGCCGCCCGCAGATCGCCGGGTGGAAGGCGTCGTGGCCCTGATGCTCGACGCCACCCAGCAAGCGGCGGCACCCTTGACGGAAGAGCGCCTCTTTGCCTGGCATCAGGCGCTGTTTCCCACGGGGTACAGCGGACTGTATGCGGTGCACGTGGGAGGCTGGCGCACGGGGCCCATGCAGGTGGTCTCCGGGCCGATGGGACGAGCGCGCGTGCACTATGAGGCGCCACCGGCCGACGTACTACCCGCCCAGATGCAGCAATTTCTCGCCTGGTTCAACGCCCCGCTCGACCTGGACCCCGTACTAAAAGCCGCCGTGGCTCACTTCTGGTTTGTGACCATTCACCCCTTCGACGACGGCAACGGGCGCATAGCCCGGGCCATCGCCGATCTGCAGCTGGCCCGGGCCGACGGCACTGCCCAGCGGGGCTACAGCATGTCGGCACAGATTCAAGCCGAGCGTCAGACGTACTACGACCTGCTGGAAACCAGCCAGCGCGGCTCGCTGGACCTGACGCCCTGGCTGACCTGGTTTTTGCAGTGCCTGGGCCGGGCGCTGACTAGGGCCGAGCAGACGCTGGCGCAGGTCTTGGCCAAAGCCCGGTTCTGGGAGCAGCATCGCCTCATCCCGTTGACGGAGCGACAGCAGCGGCTGGTGCGGCGGCTGCTCGACGGCTTCGAGGGCAAGTTGACTACTTCCAAGTGGGCGCGTATGGCCCGGTGCTCCCAGGACACAGCCGGCCGCGACATCGCCGACCTGATCGCCAAGGGCATTCTGGTAAAGGAGAGCGCCGGCGGACGCAGCACGAGTTACCGACTAGCGCCGGAAGGCTAAGCCGCTAGTGGAGGGCAACGCAAAAGGATAGTACGCAGCGTTCGACAGCCCTGATAGGTTCCGATAAAGTTTCCGAAGCAAAACCTATCCCCTGGTAAGGGAATGACCTGGGTATGGCTGGTTTCTATCCGGTCCTCCCGGGAGAGGAGTCTGCCTTTTTCGGAAAGAGCACGAGCAACAGGGCGAGCAAAGACACGCCCAGGGCCAGCCAAGCTGCCCAGGTGCCCGCTGAGGGAGGCTTCGGCGCCGGCGGGTGCCGCCGATAGGCCCTTAAGAGCGGGTATTCGGTGAGCCAGTGCTGCAGGAACAGCACTCGTTGCTCCGTCAGGGCCGCTTGGTATCGTTGCTCGCGGGCCAACGAGTCGCCGGGCCATCGAGGATCCGGGGGTGGTACTAGGAGGTCGGGCTCCGTGAGCTAGCCGGAGAACGTACAGCTGTTGAGTGCGGGGATATTGCCGGTCGCATCCAAGCGGGTGTAAAAGATCCAGACCCCTTCCGTGACGTTCATACTGCAGCTGCTGTACTTAGCATACCGGCCCTGGAGCAAAGGCAGCGGAGCCTGGAATCAGTGGGAATTATGGGGTAGGGGCGAACCAAAGGCCGATTCCAGTGCTACCAAGCGCCTGATTTCGCTCACGTTGCCCTGAGCCCGGCCGCCCGCTGACCGCGGGTTGAAGGGATCGGGTCCCTGAAATACCCC
The DNA here is from genome assembly GCF_000801315.1 of Hymenobacter sp. DG25B. Classification (NCBI taxonomy): domain Bacteria; kingdom Pseudomonadati; phylum Bacteroidota; class Cytophagia; order Cytophagales; family Hymenobacteraceae; genus Hymenobacter; species Hymenobacter radioresistens. The sequence continues at coordinate 21,099 of NZ_CP010055.1, forward strand.
TACTTGCCCACCGTTGTTTGCTTCGCCTCGCGGGATATAAGGTCCACATCGGTAAGCTGCTGGGGGAACCACACGGTCATTTCTCCCTTGCCGCGGTTGGCCCAGGCATAGTAGGGAATGGCAGTCATGGTCTGGCGGGTAGTGCTGATGGAATTATTTGCGGCATCTATCAACACCACGGGCACGACAGCAGTCAGCTGCATAATTCCGTTCAGCACCTCGGGCCGGTACGTGCTGGTGAAGGAAGTAGCGGCCGGGACGATGATGTTGCTGGCCTTGCCGCCGTTGTCTTTCCACTCCGCGCAATACACCACCGGGCCCCGCTGCAGCGCTACTTTACCCAGGTTATCCTGCACATTGGGGTTGGCTACCACCTGGCGCACTTCCATTGGGAGGTTTACCTCAACCACATCATTCTTATGCCACTGGCGGGCTAGCACGGCGTAGCAGTTACGGGTGGTATAGGGTACGGGCTTGCCATTAACGCTGAGGGTTACTTTTGGCCCGTCCGGCGAAGCAAACTGGTACAGGTCGGAGGGGATGGCTTCGTTGCGGGCCCAGCCGGGAATTCGGATCAGTAGGTTAAACTCAGTCACGGAGGCCGGGTTGACGGTGAATTTCAGGTTTCCCTGCCAGGGGTAGTTGTTTTGTTGGGTAATGCGCACCGCCTTTTTATTCACCTTCAGATCTGTAGTGCCGCTAATAAACAGGTTGGCGTACACGTCGCTGCCTTTCTGTGCATACACATACCCGGGCAGGGAAGGCATAAGGCGGGCCAGGTTGGTGGGGCAGCAACTGCAGTCGAACCAGCCGGCCCGGGCGGGCTCTGTCTGCGGGAAGCCGGCGCTGTTCTTTATCTGCATGGCATTGCTGTAAAAGAAGGATTTGCCATCCAGGCCCACCCCCGAAATCAGACCATTGTAGAGCACTTTCTCCAGCACATCTATATAGCGGGAGTCGCCATGCAGCAGGAACATGCGCTGGTTCCAGTACACATTGGCTACGGAAGCGCAGGTTTCATTATAGGCGGTGGTGTTGGGCAGTTCATAATTTCCGCCAAACCTTTCCCCGCCGGGCACGGCGCCGGTGCCGCCCGTTACATACATTTTCTTGCCTACCATGTTATTCCAAATGGTATCCACAGCCGCCAGCATTTTCCGGTCACCGGTCAGGGCCGCCACATCGGCCATTGCCGAGTACAGATATTCGGCGCGCACGGCGTGCCCTTCGGCTTCCTTTTGGTCTACTACCGGCTTGTTATCCTGCCAGTAGGAACCATTTCGGAAGGGGTCCTGGCTCTTGGAGTCGTAGCCTTTGAACTTGCCGCGCTCCTCCAGGAAGAACTTAGCTGTGCTCAGGTACTCCGGTTTGCCCGTTACTCGGTATAGCTTCACCAGACCCATTTCCACAATTTCGTGCCCGGGTGCTACACCCCGTTTGCCGGGTCCAAAAACTGAGCAGACGAGGTCAGCATTCTTCAGGGCAATGGTGAGCAGGCTTTTCTTGCCGGTAGCCTCATAGTGGGCTACCGCCGACTCATACAAATGACCGGAGTTATAAAGCTCATGACTCATTTCCCGTTCATTTACCCAGCGCTCCGGGCCCGACCAGGGGTGCGGATGCGCAGGGTCAATGGTGCGGGCGGTGTACAGGTAGCCATCGGGCTCCTGGGCCGCGCCTACTTTTTTGATGAGCTCATCGATGTAGCCGTCCAGCTTTTCATCGGGGTAGAGCCTCAGGGAGTAGGAGGCCCCTTCAATGGTCTTATAGATGTCAGTATCATCGAAGGGAAAGATGGTGGCAAACTTTCCCGAGCGGGCCGCTGCCATCTCAAAATTCTTGACCCGGTTGGTCGCCTCGCAGCGCTGAAACGAAGCCGGAATGGTTACCTCAGTGTTGGTTTTAAGGCGGGGAAGCCAGAAGTTGTCGGCCAGCTTTACCTTGGTAAACGACACGCCCTGAATAGGGTAGTCTGACCGTTGCACGGACTGAGCGGCCGCCGGCAGGCTAAGTAGCCCGGCAACTAGCAGGGAAGGAAAAAACGCTTTCATCATGCTGTTTTTAGCTCGGTGAGAAATGGCGGGCGGCAACCCGGCCTTACAAAGCCGGCTCCACGCCCTTACTGGTCATCACCACTTTCTGAAGGGTGTGGTCCGTATTATAGTTCAGGTAATCCACGCTCACGGAACGCCGAAAAGAGCCCCCGTTGGGGCTGATGGCACCGTTATGATAGATGGAGTACCATTTGCCTTTAAACTCGATAATGGCCTGGTGATTGGTATTGGAGTTCACCGGCAGCTCATTCAGAATTCCCTGGTATTCCCAGGGGCCTTCAGGACTGCGGCTCATGGCGTAGGCTATGCGCTCCGGAAAGCCGGTGGCGTAAGACAGATAGTACCACTCGCCCCGCTTATGCACCCAGGGTGCCTCGGTGAAAGCCGGTAAGCTAATGGTTTGGATGGGGCCGTCCAGCTCGGTCATGTTTTCCTTGAGGCGGGCGTAGTAGCAGGCGGTGTTGCCCCAGTATAGGTAGGCCTGCCTGGAGTCGTCGATGAATACGGTCGGGTCAATGTCATCGAAAAAGCTGTTCACCGCCTGGGTCATATCATTGGTAATGAGAGCCGAGCCCCGGGCATCTTTGAAAGGCCCCGTCGGGCTGTCGGATACGGCCACCCCGATGCTTTTACCCGGAATAGTGGCGTGGTCAACGGTGGCGTACCAATAGAACTTGCCGTTGCGCTCCACTACCTGGGAAGCCCAGGCGTCAGCCCGGGCCCAGGTAAAATCCGTTACCCGCAACGGCACGGGGTGCTCGGTCCAAGTCACCATATCCGTGGAAGAATAGCACAGCCACTCGTTCATGATGTACTGCTCCTGGGACACGGGCGCCTCGTCGTGGCCGGCGTACAGGTACACGGTGCCGTTATGTACTAAAGCTGCCGGGTCGGCGGTGAACTTGTCCTTGATGATGGGGTTGCGGTACACCACGCTCGGAGATGTAGGGGTTGGCCCGGGACTGGATTTTTCTTTCTGGCAGGCGGCCAAGAAAACCACTACACCCAGCAGCAGAATCAAAAGGCTGTTTTTTATCATATATGGGCTGGCTTACTGGCTTTTAAGCTTGGAAATCCGGTACAGACGGCCCCCGTGTCGGCGCACGTAGGGTGCAAACTCATAAGTCGTAAGGGTCTGGCTTTTGCCCGTCCAGAGGTCTTTCACCAAGCACGGCCCCTGCAGTCCCAACTGGGTCAGGGACACCGCTATGCGGGCGGAGTCGGCGGGCATGGGCCGGTAGGGGTTTTTGGTGAACACCAGAAACTGCAGGGTGCCACCGGTGTTCTGCGCCGCCCCGGCATTGTCGAGCCCGGCCAGGGCCTGAAAGTGGGTGAAGCCCGAAGGCAGGTCAAACTCAATCATGGAGTTGGCGTGCGTGCCAATGCCTAGTGCGAAAGCCTTACCGGCTACTTGCAGCCCGGCACCCGACACGCTTTTGTTTACCGTGGTCTGACCCCAACCGGCGGAGGCCGCTTTCCAGGGGATGGTGGTCAGCGAAACCGTGCTGCTGGCATTCCGCAGCACGGGGTTAAGCCAGTTGGCGTGGTCCCAGGCTATATCATCGCCGCCGTCCCGCACATTCAGGTACAGTTTGGTGGCGCCGGCAATATCGATGTCCACTTTCTGACTTTGGCCGGGCGTCTGGCGGGTGATGACATCACTGGCCCATACGGCTTCACTGGCCGGGGCCAGCTCCTGATCCTGGGCATTAAATAAGGCCAGGAACTTGTCTCCGGTAGCCGGGTCGTCGGCCGTCCAGGCAATGAGGTTATCGCGGCGAAAAAGCTGCCGGTTATTGGTGCTGTTGCGGTTTACGGCCAGTACTTCCTTATTGGTAAGCAGCGACAGGGTAAAGGCATCATTACTCGGCAAATCCCCGCCAAACATTAGCGGCGAACGGAAGATGCTCCACAAGCTCATCAGCGTGTATTGCTCATCCTGAGTGAAGCGGCTCATCCGGTCATTGCCGCGCTCTGCCCGAATGCCTAGGCGGCCCAGTGGAAGCATATCGGCATCGGGGAAAGCGCCGGGTTGGATGTAGGGTGCCCAGCGGTTGCACACTTCAAAATGCTCTTTCAGCTGCTCCCAGCTGTCCCAGAAATCACCCACGGTACGCCACATATTGGCGTGTGCCTGCACGTGCCGGGCCTCGGCAACGGGCGTTTCGCCGGGGGAGGTGCTGAGCACAATTTTACGGCCCGTGAGGTCAATGGCCCGCCGGATCATTTCTACTTCGCCTTTATGATACGGGGAAGACAGATCATCCACCTTCACTAAATCCACGCCCCAGGAAGCATACAGTTGGAATATCGAGTTGTAGTACTCCTGGGCGCCGGGCCGGCCCGCCACCACGGTGTACATATCATGCAGCCAGCCGGCCTGTCCTTCCGGAGAGTAGATATCAGCGGCCGTGGCGGTGCTACCCAGGATGAGCAGTTTGCGCTGCACGGCTACGACGGGCACCCCGCGCATAATATGAATCCCAAACTTCAGGCCCTGGGCGTGCAGGTAGTCGGCCAGGGGCCCAAAGCCCTTCCCGCCGGCCGCGGAGGGAAACCGGTTGACGGCCGGAATAAAGCGTCCGTTGGCATCAATAGAAAAATCGGGGTCTTTTTCGTTGTAGCCGTGGGCCGTGTCATTGCCAACGTACCAGCGGATGTCCACCACCACATACTCCCAGCCAGCCGGCCTCAGGTGCCGGGCCATGTAGTCGGCGTTGGCCTTCACCTCGGCTTCCGTCACGGTGGGCCCGTAGCAGTCCCAGCTGTTCCAGCCCATGGGCGGGGTAGGGGCCCACTGATGAAAGTCGGCCGGCCTGGCAGCAGGGCCGGCCGGAATAACCCTTGGCGTACAGGCGGCGCCAGCCAGGGCCAGGACCCATAGCAGCAGTCGGGAATGGAAGCTTCGCATCATCAGAAGTCTTAGACAGTTGCAGCAGTTGCGGAAAGGAAAGAGCGGGGGCAGAACTGCGCCCAGCATGTAGTCCTAGTCCCTTACCTCTAGTTCTACCGCCCAGCAGTTAGCACCCGCTCTTTTTACCCACCTTTTTTCACGCACACTCTTTTAAGCTAATCCATTCACTATCCATGCTTTGCCCGGTAGTATTTCAACACAACCGATTGTGTACGGCAGGCAAAAGGAGGGCGGAACAGCTCCGCCCTCCTTTCTGCTACCAGAACTTCACGTACAGAGCCGTTATCATCAGCAGCGTCACGACAATCATCGACATCGTGGGCGGACTTACCTTGAACATGCGCGCATCCACGTGGATGGAACGGGGGTTCACAACCGGCCCGGCCAGGCTCATGCCCACCATCAGTACAAAGGTGAAGGCAAAGGAAAGGCCCATGCAGATCAGGAAGGGGATTTCATAACCACCGCGCCCATTGGGGAAAGCCGTGTAGAACCAGGTTTCATGGCCAAAAATGGCCGGCGCGTAGTTGTTGAAGAATACTGACAGCACAAAGCCCGACAGGATACCGGCAATGCCCGCCTGCGCCGTGGTGCGCTTCCAGAACAGGCCCAGAATAAACACGGCCACAATACCAGGGGAGATGAAGCCCGTGTACTTCTGAATGTAGGTGAAGCCCCCTTCGCCGCCAATGCCCAGCAGGTCCTTCCAGGTCAGCAGAATGGCCAGGAACATGGCCGCGAAAACCGTCAGCCTACCCACCCACACCAGTTTCTTCTCATCCGACTCGGGGTGCAGGTAGCGCTTGTAGATGTCCAGGGTAAAAATGGTGGAAATGGAGTTGGCCTTGCCGGCCAGGGAGGCCACGATGGCCGCCGTGAGGGCCGCTAAAGACAGCCCTTTCAGACCATTGGGCAGGAACGTGAGGATGGCCGAGTAGGCGTTGTCGGCGTTGAAGGCGCCCGTCGAGCTCATTTCCGGCTGCAAAGAGCCATTCTTGTGCAGCACGTAAGCCGCAATACCGGGCAGCATCACAATCACGGGCATGAGCAGCTTCAGGAAACCGGCAAACAGGATACCGGTACGGGCCGTCTTCAGGTCGGCGCCCAGCGCGCGCTGGGTGATGTACTGGTTGCAGCCCCAGTAGTTCAGGTTTACAATCCACTGGCCGGCGGCGTACATGGCAATGCCGGGCACCATCAGGTATTTATTGATATCGACCTGGGGCGTGGTGGCGGTGGGCTTCTCAAAGACCATATGGAAGTGGTCCCCGGCATCATGCATCATGGCGTTGAAACCCGCCAGGGCATCGTGACCCAGCCCAAATTTCTCACTGACCAGCGTCAGGGCCAGGTAGGTAGTGGCCAAGCCCCCAATGATGAGCACCGTTACCTGAATGACATCGGTGTAGCCCACCACCTTCATCCCACCCAGGGTAATGATGAGGGCAAACACGGCCAGGGCCACCATAATCAGGTGGAAGCTTTCGCCCCCGCCAATCAGGTTGCTGATGGCCAGCGCCCCGAGGTAGAGGATGGATGTCAGGTTGACCAGCACATACAGGAACAACCAGAAAATACTCATGATCAGGCTCAGGGCCGCGTTGTAGCGCTGTTCCAGAAACTGGGGCATGGTGTAGATCTTCTGCTTGAGGTAAATGGGCATAAAGAACACGGCCACAATGATGAGCACAATGGCCGCTACCCACTCGTAGGCCGCTACCGCAATGCCCACCTGAAACCCGTTGCCGGACATGCCGATGAACTGCTCGGCCGAGATATTGGAGGCAATCATGGAGGCGCCAATAGCCCACCAGGTCAGGGAGCCTTCGGCCAGGAAGTAGTCCTTGGTGTCCATCTGCGCCTTCTGCTTGCGCTTGTAGACGTAGAAGCCGTAGGCGGATACGCCAATCAGGTAAAAGAGAAAAACCGCTAGGTCCAGCGTGTTAAAGGCATTTTTCATGCGAAGGGTGGGAAGACAGAAGGAATAGCGTGGAAAAAGATACGGGGAGAAGTCTGATTTGAAAGAATAGTCATACTTCGGAAAAAAGCAGAATGCAACGTGGGGACTTCTCCGGGCTTCTGCCTACCGCTGGCTGAAGGCTATTTCGTTGTAGCGCAGCTCGTTTTTGAAAGCCCGCAGCTTGGTTTCATCATCAATGATGAGGTACTCTATGCCAGCCATTTCCGCGAAATCCTCCAAATACTCGGCCGTCAGGTTCTGGCTGTAGCCCGTGTGGTGGGCGCCGCCGGCCAGAATCCAGGCGGCGGCCCCCGTGCTCAGATCGGGCTTTACTTTCCACAGCACCCGGGCTACGGGCAGCTTCGGCAAATCCTGCTCCGGCGCAACGGCTTCCACCTCGTTTACCACCAGCCGGAAGCGGTGACCCAGGTCGACGATGGTAGCATTCAGCGCCGGGCCGGCGGGGCAGTTGAATACCAGGCGGGCGGGGTCGGCTTTGCCCCCAATACCCAGGGGATGGACTTCGACCTTAGCTTTACCTTCGGCAATACTCGGGCAGATTTCCAGCATGTGCGAGCCCAGTACCTGCTCGTTGCCGGGCTGGAAGTGGTAGGTATAGTCTTCCATAAAGGAGTTGCCGCCGGGCAGGCCGGCGCCCATCACTTTCATGGCGCGCACCAGCGCAGAGGTTTTCCAGTCACCCTCGCCGCCAAAGCCGTAGCCCTCCGCCATCAGGCGCTGGGTGGCTATGCCGGGCAGCTGCGCCATGCCGTGCAGATCCTCGAAAGTATCGGTAAAGCCAATAGCCTTGTTGTCCTGCAGGAACCTGCGCATGCCCACCTCAATTTTGGCGGCCTCAAACAGCGACTGGCGCTGGCTGCCACCGCTCTTGAGTGACTCGCCCAGCTCATATTCCCGCTCGTAGGTGGCCAGGAGCTCATTTACCTGCTCCTCGCTTACTTCGTTGATAACTGCTACCAGGTCACCGATGCCGTAGGTATTCACCGAGTAGCCAAACTTCAGCTCGGCTTCCACCTTGTCACCTTCCGTCACCGCTACGTAGCGCATGTTGTCGCCGAAGCGCACGATGCGCGCCCCCTGCCAGTCGGCCCAGGCGCAGGCCGCGCGGGCCCAGATGCTCAGGCGCTCCTGCACAGCAGCACTCTGCCAATGGCCTACCACCACCTTGCGCTTGAGGCGCAGGCGGGCCCCAATGAACCCAAACTCCCGGTCGCCGTGCGCCGATTGGTTGGTGTTCATAAAGTCCATGTCGATATCACCCCACGGAATGTCGCGGTTGAACTGGGTGTGCAGGTGGGCCAGGGGCTTCTGCAGAATCTTCAGGCCGTTAATCCACATTTTGGCCGGCGAGAAGGTATGCATCCAGGCCACCAGTCCCACGCAGTTAGCGGTGGTATTGGCTTCCTGCACCAGCTTGGTAATGCCATCGGGGCCGGTTAATACGGGCTTATATACGACCGTAACCGGCAGGGCCTGGCCCAGGGCCGTGGCAATCTGCTGGGAGTGCTGAGCAACCTGCTCCAGAGTTTCCGGGCCGTAGAGGTGCTGGCTGCCGGTGATAAACCAAACTTCGTACTGAGAAATGTCGATCATGGGAGAAAAGGCAAAAAGAACGTCTGGCGAAGCTGTCCACAGCATTTCGCTGGCGTTGTGTTATAATTGATTACTGTTGCAGGCGGCTGACTTTTGAAGCTTACACCGGCTAGCAAATGAGAGGCTTAGGAGCTTTGTCCGTAGTAGGAGTTGGCGCCGTGCTTGCGCTCGTAGTGCTTCTGAATCAGCGCTTCCTTCAGGCGGGGCACGTCGGGCCGCAGGGTGCAGCTGAGGTAGGCCATGCGGGCTACCTCTTCCAGCACTGCGCTGTGGTACACGGCTTTCTCCACGGTTTTACCCCAGGTAAAGGGCGCGTGGTTGCTAAGCAGCACCATTTCCACTTCCTCGGGGGAGAGCCCGCGACGCTGAAACTCATTGATGATCTGCCAGCCCGTCTGGTGCTCGTAGTCGCCGGCAATCATGGCATCGTCCATGGGCGGGGCGCAGGGCACGTCGGCGGTCAGGTGGTCGGCGTGGGTGGTTCCCAGAACCGGGATATCCAGCTGCGCCTGGGCCCAGGCCGTGGCATAGGTAGAATGCGTGTGCACAATGCCGCCGATATGCTCCCAATGGCTGTAGAGCACCGCGTGGGTTTTGGTATCGGAAGAAGGACGCTTGCTGCCTTCCACGATGTTGTTGGCGAAGTCCACGATAACGATATCATCCGGCCGCAGCGCTGCGTAGGGAACCCCGCTGGGCTTAATGGCAAACACCTGCTGTTCGCGGTCTGCCACGCTGGCGTTGCCGAAGGTGAAGAGCACCAGGCCCAACTCGGGTAGCTGCATATTCGCCTCGTAGCAGGTTTGCTTTAGGGCTTGAAAATCACTCATAACTAAACAGCCATTTCGGTTGCGACTACTTCTCCAGCGTGCTGCAGAGTTGCCTGCTCTACATAGCTTCCAAAGGCCTGATACTGCTCGTAGCGGCGCTGGTAATCTGCTACCCGGGCGGGGTTGGGCGTGTAGGTTTCGGCAAAGCCGCTACCCATCACGCGTTGGGCCGTGAGCACATCCGGGTGAATACCAGCGGCTACTGCGGCGTACATGGCCGAGCCCAGCGCCGGGGCCTGGTCCGATTCTGCCACCTTGATAGGGCGGTTCAGCACGTCGGCCAGCGTCTGCATCAGGAAGCTGGATTTCTTGGCTACCCCGCCCAGCCCGATTACCTGCTTGATGGGAATACCTTCCTGCTCGAAGCGCTCCACAATCTGCCTGGAGCCATAGCAGATAGACTCTACCAGGGCCCGGAAAATATGCGGGGCGCTGGTGCCCATCGTCAGGTTCATGATAGCACCTTTCAGGGCCTGGTTGGCGTCGGGCGTGCGGCGGCCATTTACCCAGTCCAGGGCCAGCACCGCCGACTCCTCGGGGTTTACGGCTGCGGCCGCTTTGGTCAGCTCGGTGAACAGCCTGTCGCTCATCTCGGCCTCTAGTGCCGCCTGCTGTTCAGCGGTCAGGTTAGCTGAAAGAGGCAGCAGGGTGCGCAGGGGCCACTCAATCACCTGGCGGAACCAGGCCAGCAAATCACCTACCGCCGACTGCCCGGCTTCCAGGCCCAGCATGCCCGGGATGACCGAGCCATTTACCTGGCCGCAAATACCGGGAACCAGCTTGCCGCCCACTTCCTTCATGGGAGCCACCACAATGTCGCAGGTAGAGGTGCCCATCACCTTCACCATGGAGTAGGGCTCGATTTCTCCCGCAATTGCACCGGCGTGGGCATCGAAAGTACCCACTGCTACCACCGTCTTGGTGGTCAGCCCCAGGCGCCGGGCCCATTCCTCTGATAGGGTGCCGGCTACCTCATTGGCGGTATACGTTTCCTCGAACAGGCGCTGGCGCAGGCCACCAAGCTGAGGCTCCAGTAATGTTAAAAACTCTTCCGAGGGCAGACCACCCCAGCTCTCGTGCCACATGGCTTTGTGGCCGGCGGCGCAGCGGCTGCGCTTAAAAGTAGCCAGGTCGCCGCCCGTGAGGAGCAGGGTCAGCCAGTCGCAGTGTTCCATCCAGGAATAGGCTGCTTTGGCAACGGCCGCATCCTCCCGGGTTACGTGCATAATCTTTGCCCAGAACCACTCCGAGGAGTATATGCCGCCTTCAAACTGCGTGAAGTCCTCGCCGCCCCAGGTTTTGGCTTTGTGGTTGATTTCGGCTGCTTCGGCCAGACTGGTATGGTCTTTCCAGAGCACGAACATGGCATTCGGGTTTTCCTCGAAGCCCGGGGTAAGGGCCAAAGCCACGCCCTGCTCATTGACGGGCCCCGGCGTGGAGCCGGTGGTATCAATGGCCAGCCCTACAATCTGCTCCGCCGGGACTTGCTGCGCAACCCGGCGCACCGTGGCTTCCAGCCCTTCAATATGATCTAACGGGTGCTGGCGAAACTGATTTTTGGCAGCGTTGCAGTAACGCTGGGTTTTCCAGCGGGCGTAGTTATGCACAGCCTGGGCTACTTCGGCGCCGGTGCGGGCATTTACCAGCAGAGCGCGCACCGAATCAGTGCCGTAGTCGATGCCGATAACGTAAGCTTCCGCGGAGGAAGATGCTGAGTCGGGTGTTTGCACAGCGAAAAGGGTAAAGAGTGTAAGCGGAAATTGCGGGGTCGGGCTACTTGCGCAAGCCGAACTGATAGGTCGTGGAGGACTGCAGCGTCTGGCCCGGCTTGAGAATGGTGCTGGGGAACTTGGGTTGGTTGGGCGAGTCGGGGAAGTGCTGGGTTTCCAGGCAGAAGCCCGCGTGCTGGCCGTACACTTTACCGCCTTTTCCCTTGAGCGTACCATCCAGGAAGTTGCCGGTGTAGAATTGGAGGCCCGGCTCGGTGGTGCGCACCTCCATCGTCCGGCCCGAGGTGGGCTCGTAGACTGTGGCAGCGGCATGCATCCCGGTCGTCTCGTTTAGTACCCAGTTGTGGTCGTAGCCACCAGGTACCTGCCCAATCCGCTCGCCAATGGCGTGGGGCGTGGTGAAATCAAAGGGCGTGCCCTTAACCGCACGCAGCTCCCCGGTCGGAATCAATCCGGCGTCCACTACCGTGTAGCGGTCGGCGGGAATCGTCACCACATGGCCCAGGATATCCTTTCCGCTGCCCAGGTTGAAGTAGGCGTGGTTGGTCAGGTTGACGGGAGTGGCTTTATCCGTAGTGGCCGTGTAATCAATCTTCAGCGCATCATCGGGGGTCAGGGTGTAGACCACCGTCACGGTCAGATTGCCAGGGTAGCCTTCCTCGCCGTCCTTGCTCAGGTAAGTGAGCTGCAGCGTCTGGCCATCGGCCGAAGAGCCTGGCTGAGCCTGCCAGAGGACTTTATCGAAGCCTTGCTTACCCCCGTGCAGCGTGTTTGCGCCGTTGTTCTGAGCCAGCGAGTACGCCTTGCCATCCAGCGTGAATTTGCCCTGCGCAATGCGGTTGCCGTAGCGGCCGATGAGGGCGCCGAAATACGGCCCGGCCTTCAAGTATGCCGGGCTCTGGTAGCCACTCACGTTGTCGAAACCCAGCACCACGTCGCCCAGCTTACCATCTTTATCGGGTACGAGCAGGCTTGTGATGATGCCGCCGTAGTTAGTAATGCTTACCTGCACCCCGTGCGCGTTGGTTAAAGTGTAGAGTTGAACCTCCTGGCCATCCTGGGTTTTGCCGAAAGGAGCAGACTTAGGCGCAGCGCTTACCGTGCTGGCGGCCGCCTGGGAAGTATCAGCCATCGTTTGGGTGGTTTTTTTGGTTGACTGCTCAGTGGGCGAGGACTGGTTGCAACTTGTCAGGGCGAGCAAACCAGCCATTCCAAATAAGCTGACACGTAGTGATGGAATCATGATCTAATGGATGGGAATTAGAAAGTGAAAGAGCCGGGCTGTTCGGAAAAAGCGTCTATCTGGTTAACACGTTGTTTGCTTTAAACAATGGATTGTGTTAGCGTCAAAACGGCTGATGCGTCGATTATTCAAATTATTAGGGCTTGTTCTTCTCTCAGCAAAATGTGCCTAATGCTATAGCAGCGCCCTAACAGGAGTGTAAAGTAGAAAATCATTTTCACTTTACACAATCGTTTGTGTATTCTGATCTAAAAAAAGAGTTGAAACAGCCCGTAACCAGCCGCCTCAACTCTCTTGGCCAGCTACTGAATGGCTGTTTTGTGCTGCCAGTAGGCACTGCCTTGTTTTACCTGCACCAGGTAGATGCCGGGTTGTAAATCAGCTACTACCCTGAGCTTGGTTTGCTGGCGGGAGAAAGTCTGATGAAACACAACTTGGCCCCGCATATCATAAACCTGAACCTCGGTAGCCTTTGCCTGGCTTGGATTACCTAACTCAATCGAAAACCCGTTACGCGGAGCAGGCATCGGGAATAAACTCACGCCCTGCAGCTTCGCTTTATTCACGGAAGCCGTTGGAACGGTGGGGGAGCTCAGCACCCACTGCTGGCAGGCGCAGCCATTATATTCCCACAGTGCCAGCTGCTGGCCAGCGGTTGTGGAGGCGGAAGGTACTTCTACTACCTTGTTGCCATTAGTGGAAGAAAATACCAGGCTGCCGTCGTTTACCCGGTCTAGGCGGTAGAGCTGGCAGTCAAGCTCGCTGAATGGCTTGAGCTGCAGCTTAGCTCCATTTTGCGAGGAGCAGCTGATAACATCGGCCGCCAGGCCACCCAGCGCATTGGTAATTTTATACTCCCCGTTCCCCATTGCCGTAACATCCCAGCGCTGGCAGTCCTGGCCGGCGGGGGTGGTTTGCGCAATAGCCTGACCGGTTACGCCCGTACAGCCTAAGGCGCCCCAAATGAGTTGGCTGTTCTGGTTCTTGATTTCGTAACGCCCGGTCTTCACCCAGTCCCGGCTAACTACCGGCCAGCCATCACTACTCCAGGTTAGCTGCGCCAGACCCAGCTTGGCCACGCCATTGTCCTGGCCATCATAGTAATGATGAGAGAAGTAGCTCACTCCGTTTTCCTGGTAAATGCCCGTGTGACCGGGCCCGATGTAGCGCCCGGACGTATTGAGCACCACGGTACCGCCGCCGCTATTCAGGTCCACGCCTTTCTGATCGAGAAAAGGGCCGGTGGGGGAGGAAGAACGCCCTACCAGAATATGATAGGTGCTGTTTATGCCGCTGCAGCAGGCACCCCGGTTGATGAATAGATAATAGTAGCTCCCGTTTTTGGTGAGATAAGCCGCTTCGGGGTTATTGTTGGCCACCGCATGTTGCGTGCTCCCGGTGGGTTTGCCGGTGGTAGCATTCAGCTGAGTAATGCGAATACCGCCGAAGAAGGAGCCGTAGGACAGCCATACATCCCCGTTGGTATCCTTGAACACGGCCGGGTCAATGGCATTTACCGCGCTATTGGCATCCGTAGAAATCACCTCGCCCTGGTCTTCCCACTTATAATTGGGGCTGGCAGGGTCCAGCGTTACGTTGGTGGCCAGCCCAATGGCCGATACCTTGGAGCCGAAAGTGGAGCAGGAGTAGTACAGGTAAAATTTCCCATTCATGGAAATGACCTCCGGAGCCCAGAAGATGCCTTTGAAGTCGGGCACTTTGGTATTAATCCAGCTGGGGTAGGCATTATTTACGAATACCGGCTTGGGGCCGGCGGTCCAGTTTACCAGGTCAGTAGAATACATACTGTAGATGCCCTGCCCGGTGGCAAAAATCCAGTACTTATTGCCATCCTTCACCATAGTGGATGGATCATGAACCCCGATGGCGCCCTGCAGGGCATAAGCGTTATAGCCGATGCCCGCCTGTAGCAGCATTACCATAAATAGGGTGTGCAACAGCTGCCGAACCCGGCCACTAAAACTGACCAGGGTAAACTTTCCGGGATGTATAGATGGGTTCATATTAAGTTGAGTTTCTGAGTCAAGAAAAGAACAGGTCTATGTGCTTTATTCCCCGCCAGGCTTCAGAATGGGCGTGCTGATGGCTACAGGTACGCCAAAGTCAGGAGTACCATCGGCCTTCCAGGCGAACTTCTGCATGCGGGGGTTGCGCTTTTCCACGCATCCTTCGTTGGGGTTGGAATTGGCGTGGTAGATTATCCAGTCTTCCTGCCCGTCTTTGGATTTGAAAAAGGCATTATGACCAGTAGCATAAGCCCGGTTAGCAGGGTTTTGGGTAAAAACGGGCTTGGTTGATTTAGTCCAGGAGGACAGCAAGAGCGGGTCAGCGGTGCTGCTGGCCGTGAGCATGCCCAACGCATACTGATCGGTGCCGCAGAAGCTGGCAGAGTAGACCAGGAAGGTTTTGTTGTCATGCTTCAGGATTTCGGGGCCTTCGTTTACGTAGGGTGGGCCCACGGTTTCCCAGTTATACTCCGGGTGCGAAAGTTCTACCCGAGGGCCCACCAGTGTCCAGGGGGTGCTCATTTCTGAGATGTACAGCCGCTGCACTCCATCCACCCCATTGTGCCCCGACCAGATAAAATAGCGCTTATCATTTTGCTCCATCACAGTACCATCAATGGCCCAGTTATCAGCCTCCGGACTGACCACCTGGCCTTTGCTGATCCAGGTCCCGGTGGTCGGGTCGGCGCTGGCGTTTTCCAGCACCCAGGTCCGCTGACGACCTAAATCGGAACCAGCAGGGCCAGCGGAATAATAGATGTACCATTTGCCATCCAGGAAATATAGCTCCGGCGCCCATAGGTTGCCGGCGGCCAGTCCGGTTTGCGGCGGCGTCCAGGCCAGGATGCTGGAAGTTTTGCCCAGGTCCGACATCTTAGCCGTTTTCCAGATGCGCAGACTGGTATTAGTGGTGTGCATGTAGTAGTAGTACCCATCCTTCTGGTACACCCACGGATCGGGCCCGGAGGATAGCAGCGGATTGGTAAACGTAGTGCCCGCCGCGGGTGGAACGACAACCGGGGGCTGAGGTGCCACCACGGTTTCTTCGCTGGTAGTACAGCTTAGCAACACCCCCAGCAACAGGGCCGGAAATTGCCGGAATATCGATTTGTAAAAATCCCTCATGGGTGGATAGGAATAAACGGATGGGGAAATGCCTTTATGGGTGGGCCTTCAATAAAACAGCCGCTCCCGAAAGTGGCCGGGAGCGGCTGTCTGAATTAGTAATTATACCAGGCTGGCTTAGTAGCCCGGGTTCTGATGCACGTTTGGATCGATGTCGATATCACGCTGCGGAATCGGCAGCAGCTTCGAAACACCCAGGCGGAAGTTACCAAAGTCGGGGTCGCGGCTCTTCAGCTCGTCAATACCGGCCTGGGTATCCATCAGGCCCCAGCGCAAGATATCAAACCACCGGGTGCCCTCGCCGGCAAACTCCTTGGCCCGCTCACTGCGGATCAGCTGGCGCATATCTTCCTGGGAGTAGCTGCCGGTTTTGGGAGCCAGATCTACGCGGGCGCGCACCTGGTTTACCAGGGGCAGGGCATCTTCCATGCGGCCCAGCTCCGTCAGTGCTTCGGCCTGCATCAGCAGAATATCCGCGTAGCGAATTACGCGGTGGTTAATGCCGGAGGTGAAGTTCTCGTTCTCACGGGTGCGGTCATTCAAGTACTTGCGCCAGTATTGCTGGCTGGAGTTCCAGCCCCATTCCTTGAAGGTTTTGCCGTAGAACTTATCGGGGTTCCCGGCGTGGATGATGCTGATGTCGCGGCGGGGGTCAATCATGTGCTTTTTGGTGCTGCCGGGCGCAAAGGAAACGGTGGAGTCCTGGTACTCGTCCAGCAGCCAGCGGCGGGGCTGCACGTCGGCAAACGTGGGGCCGGGAGGGCCAAAGAAGTTCGGCCGGTCGTGGCTTTCCGAAGCAGAGGCGTTGTCCTGCCCCTGACCTACTTCCAGCACGGCACCGGTAAACTGCACCTCAAACACCGACTCCTGGTTGTTCTCGTTGGTGTCCGTAAAGTTGTCGAGGTAGTTGCTCACCAGCGCGTACTGGCCGGAACCCATAATCTCGGTGAACAGGGCCGATGCCTCCGCCCATTTATGCTGGTGCATGTACATTTTGGCCAGTAGGGCCTGCGCTGCCCCTTTAGTAGCCCGGCCTTTCTCGGCGTCAGAATACGAGAGCTCCAGATCCGGAATGGCGGCCTGCAGGTCAGCAATAATCTGGGCTTCAGTCTCGGCAGGGGTAGCCTGCTTTACGCGGGTTGTTACCACCGGCTCTTCCACAATCAGCGGCACATTACCGAAGAAGTAAACCAGATCATAGTAAGACAGGGCCCGCACAAACCTGGCCTCCGCCACCAGGCGGCTGCGCAGCTCGGCGTCCATCTCAATAGAAGGCACGTGGGTTACTACTTGGTTGGTCCGGAAAATGGTCCGGTAGTAGTCGTTCCAGGCAAAGGAGGAGATAAAGAAGTTGTTGTCGGGCGTGATAAACCGGGTAAACTCGGCCAGGGCAACGAAGGGGCTCTGGCTGAACGACTCATCGGAGCGGTGCGCCATAAAGTGCCAGCTGCGGTAGTAGCAGGCAAACTGCTGCAGGCCGGAATAACACGCGTTAACTCCTTTCACGGCATCATCCTGGGTTTTCCAGAACTGGGAAGTGGAAGGAGCGTTAGGGTTGGTTTTATCCAACAGGTCTTTCTCGCAACCAGTGGCGAGCAGCAGACTGCCAGCCAGCAACAGTGCAGGGATTTTATGTAGTTTCATGGGAAATCGAAGGAAAAAGATGGTCGGGGCAACAGAAAACAACGATTAGCGCCTGGGCTAGAAGTTCACCTGCAGACCGCCCGTGAAGCTGCGCACGTTGGGGTAAGCGCTGTTGTCTACCCCACGGCTGTAAAAACCGGTACCGGTAATCTCGGGGTCAAAGCCGGTGTACTTCGTGAAGGTCACCACGTTGCGGCCAGTCAGGTACACGCGCACACCGCCCAGGCTGGGCACCCGGCTGGTCAGCGTTTTGGGGAAGGTGTAGCCAATCTGAATATTCTTCAGGCGCAGGTAGTCACCATCCTCCAGCCACCGGGTAGTGTTGCCCAGTGCATTTTTGCTGGCTGCCTCGGCCAGTTTCGGATCGGGGCTCAGGCCCTGCAGCATGCGCGGCACCGTAGAAGACCGGTTTTCCGGCGTCCAGGGCTGTACATCGGCATTGTAGTTATTGGGGCCGTTGAAGCTTTCCAGCGCTACCCGGGCGGAGTTGTAAATTTTGTTGCCGGTAGCCGACTGCATGAATACCGAGAAGTCGAAGCCTTTGTAGCCGGCATTCAGGTTCAGGCCCATCTGCAGGTTAGGAATAGCCTTACCCGCAAACACCCGGTCACTAGCGGTAATCTCGCCGTCACCATTGGAATCGATGTAGCGCACGTCGCCCGCCGAGGCATAGGGCTGAATTACCTTACCGTCCGCATTCTTATGGTTTTGAACTTCTTCATCTGACTGGAAAATGCCGTCGAAAGGAATCAGATAGAAGTCGCCCAAAGACGAACCCAGTTCGGAACGGGTAATCAGCTCACCACCTTCAAAGGCAGTGCCTTCCACGGGCACAGCAGTAATTTCATTTTTGATGGTCGTCAGCGTGAAGTCTGCCCCGTAGGTAAACTCATTCTTGCTTTCATGGTAGCCCAAGGCCAGCTCGAAACCGCGGTTTTCAATGTTGCCCGCGTTTTGATAGAGGATATCCCCGAAGTGGCCCAGATAGGTAGGAACCTGCACCGGGGCCAGGGCCTTGCGGGTTTCGGAGATATAGTAATCAGCCGACAGTGAAACGCGGTTATCCAGTACGCTCAGATCCAGACCAGCGTCTTTGGTGTAGCGCTCTTCCCACTGGAGATCAGGGCTGCTCAGCGCCAGCTGCGTAGAGCCATTTACAATGGTCTGACCGGTACCCAGAACATAATTTACGTTCTGCCCAATGAAGGGAGTAGTCAGGTAGTTTCCGCCATAGCGGCCAATGAGGGCATCGTTACCGTTGCCACCGTAGCTGGCGCGCAGCTTCAGGTTGTTCACGCCGGGAAGCGCATTCTTGAAGAAGTCTTCCTCGCTGATGCGCCAGCCCAGGGAGCCGGCGGCAAAGTTGCCCCAGCGGTTTTGCTTAGCAAAGCGCGAAGAACCATCCCGCCGGAAAGACGCGGACACCAGGTAGCGGTTTTTGTAGTCGTAAGTACCCTGGGTGAAGTAGGAGCGCTTGGCGTTTTCCGTGGTTTCGCCCCCAATAACGCCTTTCTCACTACCAGCGCTCAGCTCAAAGTAATACTGTGGCTGGCTGGTAAAGCCTTGCGTACCGGCCTGCACATTATGCTGGCGGTATCTCTGCTCCGAGTAGCCTACCAGCGCATTAAGGTGGTGGTCGCCCAGGCTCTTATTAAAGTTCAGGGTATTTTCCGTCAGCAGGAACACATCATACCCCAGAAACTCATTCAGCTGGGAGGTATTAATCTTGGTGTTCTGGCGCAGGATGCCTTCTTTCTGCGTATCCCGGTTGCTGTATGTATGGCCATCCAGGGCGGTATTCAACCGGTAGGTCAGGAAGTCAAACAGCGAAACGTCCACGCTCACGTTGCCAGCCAGCCGGTTATCCGCCTGGGTACGACGCAGCAGCTCCTGGTTGCCGATGGGGTTGGTAGCAAACGTATTCAGGATGCTGGAGCCCGTACCATAACCGCCTTCATTGGCGGGATCATACACGGGAATGCTGGGCAGCATCGTCAGTACATCAATAAAAGAAGCCCCGTTGAGCAGCGTTGCATCCAGGTGGGTAAACTGGGCATTCTGCTGAAACTTCACCCGCCCGCGGGTCAGTCCCGAGTTCAGGCGCAGGCTGTAGCGGTTGAAATCCGGGCCTTTTACTACGCCTTCCTGATGAAAGTATTCCCCTGAAATGAGGAAGTTGCTGGCACTCTTATCTCCGGTAGTACCACCTGAAAAAGAGAGGTTGTAGTCTTCCAGAGTACCTGTCTGGAAGAACTCATCCTGCCAGTCGGTATCAATATTAGGGTTAAAAGCTCCCCCCGGGCCTTTTACGGCGCCGGCAAGGCTGTTCTGGCCCGCGTTCAGCGGATCAATACCGGCATTAGCGTAAGCCTGCACGGCCCGGTCAGCCCAGTCGCTGGCGTTGGTCAGGTTATAGCGCTTGTAGATCTGATCAAAGCCACGGTAGCCGTTGAAGCTGATGGCCGGGGTACCGGCCTTCCCTTTTTTGGTGGTAATTAAAACCACGCCATTGGCCCCGCTGGATCCATACACGGCCGTCGAGGACGCATCTTTCAGGACCGTCAGGCTTTCAATATCGTTCGGGTTCAGGTCCCGGATATTGCCCGTCCACAAACCATCAATTACATAAAGCGGCGAGCTGCCCGCCAGGCCAAGCGTGCCAATTCCGCGGATCAGCACTACGGGTGCATCACCGGGGCCACCGGAGCCCTGCACCTGCACGCCCGGCAGGCGGCCCTGCAGCGCCTGGGTAGCGGTGGCTACCGGCGCCTTCACAGCCTCTTTCACGTCCAGGCTGCTCACGGCGCTGGTCACGTTCTGGCGGTCCTGGGTCAAATAACCCACTACCACTACTTCCGAAAGCGCCCGGGCATCAGGTGCCAGATTTATTGACAGAGACGTGCGGCCATTAATAGCTACTTCCTGACCGGTATAGCCCACAAAGGAAAAGACCAGGGTGCCATTATCGGGAGCATTCAGGGAAAACCGGCCATCCATGTCGGTCTGGGTGCCCAGGCTAGTGCCCTTCACTACCACGTTTACGCCCGGCATGCCGGCTCCCCTTTCATCAACCACCCGACCCGAAACCGTGATATCTGGTTGCGGAGCCGCCGCCGTAAGCGGGGTATTCATAAATTCTGAATAAGCCGCCGCCAGCGCAGGTTGCAAGGGCAGGCAGCAGAGCAAAGCTGGCAGTGACATCCAGCGCATTTTGGGTACGGGCTTCTTCATGGGAAAATAAGTGTGGGAAGTAGGGTTGGGCAAGCACAATCGTTTGTGTTTAGGGTTCTTCACAAACGATTGTGTATATACTTAAAAAAAATGCTCTAAGAGCAAAAGTGGGTTTGGAGAGAGTAGGCAGGGTTTTTATGGACAATGAACTGCCTCAACGCCTGCCGTTTAAGGATGATTGAGTAAGGTTAATGAAATCACAGCAATTAACCAACAAATAATTTTGAGCTTATTTTTTAGAGCTGAGTTCAAGTTAAAGAGCAAGTGGTTCGCAATAGGTTTAAAGAGGTGTCAGAGAATAACGTTTTTGTTTTACCCGGCTACTCTGGTTGCCTGCACCGGAGCCGGGGCGGGCGTACTACGTGCGGCCAGCAGGCTAATGGCTGCTCCAATGCCGGCTACCAAAGCTAAGGAAACCCGGAGGTTAAAAATTTCTGCCACCATTCCGATTAAAGGCGGGCCCAGCAGAAAGCCAAAGAAGCCAACTGTCGTCACAATGGCCAGGGCAACCCCGGGAGAAACCGTGGTTGCCCGGCCCGCGGCGCTGTAGGCCAGCGGGGTAACGGAGGCAATGCCAAAACCAACCAGCAGAAAACCCAGCAAGGCCGGCACGAAAAAGGGCCACACCACTGCCAGTAAAAGCCCGCTGGTAATTAAGGCGCTGCTGATCTGCATCATGCGGGTAGCGCCCAGGCGGTGCGTCAGGTAGTCAGAGATAAACCTTCCCAGGGCCATGGTACTCATGCAGGCCACGTAGCCTAAGGTTACCAAAGGAGCATCGGGCCGGACCACCTTCTGGAAATACACGCCACTCCAGTCAAACATGCAGCCCTCGCAGAGCATGCCGCAAAAGGCAATCAGGCCCAGGCGCAGCAGATAGGGCTCGGGGCGCCGCAGGCTGGGGCCGGGCGCATCAGCGCCGGTATCCTGCCTTACAGTGCGCTGATGCGCCAGCAGCGTAATAACTAGCCCGATGACCATGACCAGCAGGAAATGGCGGAACGGTGGCTGCTCCGCCCGAATCAGCAGGGTACCTAAAGCCCCCCCCAGAAAGCCGGCCAGGCTCCACAGCCCGTGGAAGGAGGCCATAATGGGCTTATCATAAGCCTGCTGCACTCCAATGGCCTGGGTATTAACGGATACATTGAGCAGGTTGCCGGCAAAACCAAATACCGCCACACTGGCCGCCAAAGTCCAGAAATTATCCATCCAGCCCAGCAGGGGCAGAGAGGTAGCATAGAGCCCGGCGGCCAGCATCACTACCACCCGGCTGCCGTAGGTGTGTACTGCCCAGCCCGCCAGGGGAAGCCCCACCAGTGCCCCGGCCGGTAAGGCCAGCAACAGCTGCCCCAATTCACCCTCACTTAAACGAAGCTTGTGGGCAACATCCGGAATACGGGAGGCCCAGCTGGCAAAGCACAGGCCCGCCACAAAAAACAGGGCACTGACGGCCACCCGGCGCTGGTGAGGGGTAATGTCGGACATAAGTTATAAACCGCTCGGGCAGTGAGACTTTCCTCCCTGGCTGGCTCCTTCCTAAGCGGTAGTAGCCGCCAGCGCCTCCTGGCGTTTCTGCTCCAACACGGCCAGGAGCTTGGCAAATGGTTCCGAGAACTTGCGGGCCCCTTCCTCTTCCAGCTGATTGGTCAGCGCAGTCAGGTCCAAGCCCAGCTCGGGCAGGCGAGCCAGGACCTGCTTATCGGCGCCCTCAGATAAACGGCCGGCCGGCCGGCCTTTGGCGCGATACAGGTCCAGGGTTTCCACCGGAATGGTGTTCACCGTGTTCGGCCCAATCAGGGCTTCCACGTATTTCAGGTCGTCGTACTTGGGGTTCTTGTTGCCGGTGCTGGCCCAAAGCAGGCGCTGGGGCTGGGCACCCAGCTTACGCAACCTTTCCCAGCGGGGGCCGGCGAAAATCTCCTGGTATATCTGATAAGCCTGCCGGGCGCTGGCAATGGCCACTTCGCCCACCAGGGAGGCAGCCAGCCCGGCTTGCTCGCCCCCGGCTGCAGCTAACTTTTGCAGCTGCGGGTCAATCAGCACGTCAATTCGGCTCAGAAAAAAGCTGGCCACCGAATCCAGCCGGGTCACGGGCAGGTCGGCTTTCACCCGGTCTTCCAGGCCAGCCAGGAAAGCCTCAGCCACTTCCCGGTAGCGGTCCACCCTGAAAATCAGGGTGACGTTGACGTTGACGCCGGCCGCAATCAGGCGGCGAATGGCGGGCAGGCCAGCCCGCGTGGCCGGCACCTTAATCATGACGTTGGGGCGGTTTACCGCGTGCCAGAACTGCAAGCCCTCGGTTACGGTGCCTTCGGTGTCGTTAATAAGCTCCGGCGATACTTCCAGGCTGACGTAGCCGTCGCCCCCACTATTGGGCTGATCATATAGCGGGCGCAATAGGTCACAGGCCTGCTGCACATCCGCCACCGCCAGTTGCGCATAAATCTGCTCGGCCGTGAGGCCCTGCCGGGCCAGCTGACGGATGTCGTCGGCGTAGTCATCACTGCCGGCAATGGCTTTTTCAAAAATGGCTGGGTTGGATGTCACGCCCCGCAGGCCATCTTCCTCAATCAGGCGCTGCAGCTCCCCGTTATGCAGGATGTTGCGGCGGATATAGTCCAGCCAGATGCTTTGGCCAAATGAATGAATAGCAACCAGGGGATTAACCGATGAGCTCATTGTGAGGAAATAGCAAAGTCAATAATTAAGAAAGCACCTCTTTGGGCTCAATAGCCGCGGGCAGATGCTGCAGTACCAACTGAGCCTGCTTAACCACGTTGTCCACGGAGAAGCCGAACAGCTCCATGACTGCCTCGCCCGGGCCTGACTCCCCGAAGCGGTTCATGGCAATGACAGTGCCCTCATCGGTGGCGTACTTGTGCCAGCCCATGGGCGAGCCGGCCTCAATAGCCACCCGCTGGCGCACGCTGGGGGGGAGCACCTGCTGCTGGTAGGCCTTGTCCTGCTTTTCGAACAGCTCCCAGGAAGGCATGCTCACTACCCGGGTAGGCACGCCCTGCTGTTGCAAGACGTCCTGCGCTTGCAGGGCCAATGAAACCTCCGAGCCCGTGGCCAGCAGCAACAAGTGAGGCTGGCCGCCCTCAGCCTCGCGAAGAATATAAGCACCCTTCGCCACGCCTTCCCGGGCTGAGCCATACTGACTCTGGTCCAGCACCGGCAGCTTCTGGCGGGAAAGAATCAGCACCACCGGCGACTCGGGCGTAGTCATGGCCACGCGCCAGGACTCCACTGTTTCGTTGGCATCGGCGGGGCGCAGCACTACAATATTGGGAATGGTTCGCAGGGCCGCCACCTGCTCCACCGGCTGGTGGGTAGGACCGTCTTCACCCAGGCCGATGCTGTCGTGGGTGAACACGAAGGTGGCGTTTGACTCGGCCAGGGCCGTGAGGCGGATGGCGCCGCGCATATAGTCGGAGAAAGTTAGGAAGGTGCCCCCGTAGGTGCGCACGCCCCCGTGGTGAGCCATGCCGTTCATGGCCCCGCCCATGGCGTGCTCCCGCACCCCAAACCAGATGTTGGAATGCTCATAGGCCCCGGGCTGGAAGCTCAGATCCCCGCTGGTGGGCATTTCGTTGGAGCTGGCCAGGTCGGCGGAGCCCCCGAACAGGAAGGGTACGCTTTTCTTGAGGGCATTTAATGCCTTGCCGGAAGCCTGCCGGGTGGCCAGGGCCCCATCGGCGGCGGTAAAGACTGGCAGCGAAGCGTCCCAGCCTGCGGGGAGCTCTCCCGCAAACGAAGCCCTGAATAGGTCCCACCCCGCCCGGTACTCCTGCTGGTACGCTTCTGTTGTCTGCTGCCACTCTTCCTGCAGGCGGGCGCCCCGCTGCCCGGCCTCGGCCAGGTGGGTGCGCACTTCTTCAGGCACTATAAACGTTGCTTCCGGGTCGAACCCGAAAAATTCCTTGGCTTTCTTCAGGTTTTCCGCGCCCAGGGGCGAGCCGTGCACTTTGCTGGTGCCTTCCTGCGGGGAGCCATACCCGATGATGGTTTTCACGGAAATCAGAGAAGGCCGGCCCGTTTCCTGCTGGGCCGCCCGGATGGCGGCTTCAATAGCGTCCAGGTCGTTGCCGTCCGTGACGCGCTGGGTGTGCCAGCCGTAGGCCTCGAAGCGGGCCAGGGCATCCTCGGTGTAGGAGAGGCTGGTAGGCCCATCTAGGCAGATGTCGTTGTCGTCGTAGAGGTAAATGAGCTTGCCCAGCTTTAAATGGCCGGCCAGGGAAGCGGCTTCGGCGGCAATACCTTCCATCAGGTCCCCGTCGCTGACAATGGCATAGGTGTAATGATCCATCAGCGTGTGGCCGGGCTTATTGTACACGGCCGCCAGGTGAGCCTCCGCCATGGCCATGCCCACCCCGTTGGCAAAGCCCTGTCCCAAAGGCCCGGTGGTAACCTCCACGCCCGGAGTCAGGTGCGACTCGGGGTGACCGGGTGTTTTAGAGTGCAGGTGGCGGAATGCCTTCAGATCATCCAGGGAAAGATCATAGCCATACAAGTGCAGCAGGCTGTAAAGCAGCGCAGAGCCGTGCCCGGCGGACAATACAAACCGGTCCCGGTTGGGCCACCCGGGGTCCTGGGGGTTAAAGCGCAGAAATCGGGAGAATAGCACGTAGGCCATAGGCGCCGCGCCTAACGGCAGGCCGGGATGACCGGAGTTAGCCGCCTGCACCATGTCCACCGACAACAGGCGGATAGTATTCACACTGAGCTCGGCGGTAGAAAGGGTGGAATTGGTCACGGGAAGGCGGGTTTAAAGGGCAAGAATAGAGGAAGATTTATCGGGCGGGGAGGGTAAATCCAGCCCGCCCGATAACCAGTACCTCACTACCCCTGACGGGGGTAAATCTTATGGTCTGAAAAGTAGAAATTAATATCGGATTACACAAACGATTGTGTAATTAAACCCAAATTATGCCGCCCTTACGGCTGCACAAGGGGCCAGCCGGCGGCATCCCAACTGAGCTTCTCCAGGCGAAGCTTGGAGCGGCCCTGGTCAGCAGCATCGTAGCCGTGGAAAACCAGATAATCCTGCTTATCGAAGGTATATACCGAGTTATGTCCCAGGCCAAACCAGTTTTTGTCGCCGGCCAGCACCTGCGTGCCGCCGCCTTGTTCCAGGGCTACGCCTTCCCGGTCTACGTAGGGACCCGTAACGTTTTTAGAGCGCCCCACCATGATTTTATAAGTGCTCTGAGGGCCGCGGCAGCAGTAATCGAAAGAAGTAAACAAGTAATAGTAGCCGTTGCGGCGGAAGATAAAGGGCGCTTCAATGGCCCCGTCCCCGGGCAGGGAATCATTCAGCTGGGGTTACGGGGGCGGCGGGCCAGCGTGCGCCACTGCTCGGGCTGGGCGGGGGCTTGCAGGTCCGGGCGCAGCTGCACCAGCTTGATGCCATCCCAGAACGAGCCAAAGGAAAGCCAGGGCGTACCGGCCTCATCCCGGATCAGGTTGGGGTCAATGGCATTCCACATATCCCGGCCGGGCACCGACTGCACCACCATTCCCTGGTCTACCCACTTGAAGTCCTTGGCCCTGGGGTCCAGGGTTTTATTGGTGGCCAGCCCGATGCAGGAGGTGTTTTTCCCGAAAGCGGATATGGAATAGAACAGGTAATATACCCCGTTATGAAAGGAAATATCAGGGGCCCAGATGTGGTTTCTTGTGAAGCCCGGCACAGCCTTGGTGGCCCACTGCGGGGCTGCGGCGAAGATGGGCTTTTCCGGCCGCCAGTTTTTCCGGTCTTTGGAAGACCATACTGCAATACCGGGCCCGGTGCAGAACATGAAGTAGGTGCCATTCTGCTGAGCCATGACCGGGTCGTGGGCCGGAATCAGGGGGAGGAGTCTTTGGGGGACTGGGCCGAGCCGGCCACGCAGCCAGTCAGCAAAACCAGCAGAAATAGGGGCTTTAACAGTGAGGAATACATAAACGATTGTGTTGGGAAGGAACCTTTATTTTGTATGACCTGCTCCCTGATAAAATAGATCAGGTTGGCAGGATTATTTGAGCGTCAGCTCCAGCACGTAGCTGCTTAGAGGTTTGGCTTCCCAGTCACTGACTGGGATGCCCACCTGCATGCAGTAGTTGCCGGTATAGATTTGTATTACCAGGGGCGGGAACAGGTCAGAGTAGGAGCTTGACCGGATTGGCGATTTGCCAGCCGCCGAAGGGAAGTGGAAGGAAAAAGCCCGGAAGCCCGGGCTTTTTAAGAGGAAGGGCAGTGGAAGGAAGGATGGGCTTACTTAGCCGGCTTCACACCTTCCGTGGTCATGACTACGCGCTTCATCGTGCCATCCTTGTTGTAGTACAGGTAGTCGATGCACACCGAGCGGCGGAAGGAGCCCCCGTCGGTGGGGATGCTGCCGTTGTGGTAGATGAAATAGCTCTGCCCCTTAAACTCAATAATGGCCTGGTGATTGGTATTGGAGTTACCGGCAACTTCATTGAGAATGCCCTTAAACTCCCAGGGCCCTTCGATGCTGCGGCTCATGGCGTAGGCAATCTTCTCGGGGAACTGGTAGGCGTAGCTCAGGTAGTACCACCCCTTGTTTTTGTGAATCCAGGGGGCCTCCGTGAAGTTGGGCAGGTTGGAAACCTTGTTGATGGGGCCGTCCAGCTCCGTCATGTTGGGCTTCAGCATGGCCCAGTAACAGTTCGTGTTGCCCCAATACAGGTAGGCCTGCCCCTTATCGTCCACAAAAACGGTCGGGTCAATGTCATCCCAGGATATGGGACTCTCCGTCATATTATTGGTGATCAATGCAGAGCCCCGGGCATCCTTAAAGGGGCCGGTCGGGCTGTCGGACACCGCCACCCCGATGCTTTTACCCGGAATGGAACCGTGCTCCACGGCCACGTACCAGTAGAACTTGCCGTTGCGCTCTATCACCTGCGAAGCCCAGGCATCGGCCTTGGCCCAGGCAAAGGCCCTTACATTAAGCGGGGAGGGGTGCTCTTTCCAGTTCACCATGTCGGTGGAGGAGTAGCACAGCCACTCGTTCATCACGTAGCGCTCCTGGCGGGCGGGGGCCTCATCGTGGCCGGCGTAGAGGTACACCGTGCCGTTGTGGACCATAGCCGCCGGGTCTGCCGTGTACTTATCCTTGATGATGGGGTTGCCAGCCACCGGCACTGCCGTCGTCTGAGCTACCGCGCAACCCGTTGTCAAGGCCAATACACTACTCAGGAAAAGGTTCGCAGCGGGCAAAAGCAGGTTTTTCAACTTCATGATACTGCTCGCTTAGCGCTTGCCGGGAATCCGCAGCACGGTGAAGGAATTGGGGGCCAGCGTGTAGGACACGTTAGCCGAGGACACCTTGAACTTCTCCTCCTTGGGGGCCACATTCATGGGCTGCTCCAGGCTGTTCACCGCGTTCAGGTCGTTGCTGGCCAGCACAATGGCCCTGCCGGCTTTGCCCAGCTTTTTCACGCCCTGCAGATTGATGGTAACCGGGCGGGCTTCGGTGGAGTAGTTCACCAGCTTCACAATGATTTCGCCGGTTTTATCGTCGGCCACGGCGCTGCTGAACAGGTTGTCCTGGCCATTTTTGGCGTTGTCGCCGCGCTGCACCGGCAGCATGGTGGTGCCGGGGTTGGTGGAGTACATCTTCTGCACGTAGTAGTTGGGCGTGCCGTAGGACTTCAGGTTGTCAAACCAAATCATATCCGGGGTCCACTGCCAGGCCTCCACGTGGGCAAACAGGGGGGCGTAGGACGCCATAATCACCTTGTCGGCGTTGCGCTCCAGGCCGGTCATAAAGGCGGCTTCGGAAATGGCCGCATCCCAGCTGTTCTTGTTGTCGGGGGAGCCGATGGCTACCGTTTGGGCAGCGTACTCGCCGGCAAAGATCTTGGAGCCGGTGGTGGGGTAGTTGTCATAGCGGCCCACGTTCTGGCGGAACCACTCCGGCTTGGCGTAGTAGTGCTCGTCAATTACCTCGGCCTTTAGCTCGCGCAGGCGCTTGGTGGCCATGTCGAACAAAGGCCCATCGGGCGCGGGGCCGGCGCTGGACACAATGTTGATGGTGGGGTACTTGGCTTTCACGGCCTTCATAAAGGGCTCGTAGCGCTCCAGGTACTGGGGCCCCACTGCTCATTGCCGATGCCAATGTATTTCAGGTTGAAGGGGGCCGGGTGGCCCATGGCCACACGCTTGGCACCCCAGGCGCTGCTGGCCGGACCGTTGGCAAACTCAATCAGATCCAGGGCATCCTGAATAAAGGTTTCCAGGGTCGGGTCATCGTCGGCGTGGTTATGGCCGGCGGGAGCCGCAGAGGCGCTGGGGCCCGCCGTACCACCCGTGCTGCTGATGGGAGCCAGCTCGGCGGAGTTAAACTGGCAGGCCATGCCTACGTTCAGAATCGGCACGGGCTCGGCGCCAATGTCTTCGGAAAGCTGGAAGTACTCAAAGAAGCCCAGGCCAAAAGACTGGTAGTAGTCCGGGGTGGAGCGGTGCTTGAACTCCATGTTCCAGCGGTTCACCAGCGGCACGCGGGAGGCCAGGTCGCCAATGGTTTCTTTCCACTGGTAGCGCTCCGTCAGGTTGCGGCCTTCCACAATGCAGCCGCCGGGGAAGCGCAGGAAGCCGGGGTTCATATCCTTGAGCAGCTGCACCAGATCCGTGCGCAGGCCATTCTCCCGCTTGTTCCAGGTGTCTTTCGGGAACAGGGATACTACGTCCAGGTCCAGGGTGCCCGCGCCTTCCATGGTCAGCTTCAGGCGGGCTTTGGGGCCGTGCCCGCTGACTTTAATACGGCGGTGTATTTTTTCCACTCCCCGGTAAGGCCGGTGATTTTGGTTTGCGCCAGTACTCTGCCGGAGACGGCCGCCTCCGGGCCGGGGCCGCGCTGGCCTTCTTCCTCCAGGGTCACGTTCAGCCCGCTCACGCTGCCGGGCCCTTTCCGCAGGTACACGGAGAAGGTGTACTCGCCCCCTTCCTTTACGCCCATGCCGCGGAAACCTTCATTTACAAAGCCCGCATCCGGACTGGCCGTGGCCGCCGTCATCCGCAGAAAGTGGCGGTTGGCATTGCTGATGGGCTCCTGGCTGGATACGGTGTAGGTAGACAGGGCCGCGGCGCCGTTAATACCGCGCCAGCCCAGCAGGTGCTCATCCAGCTCAAACGACTTGTTCTTGACCAGCTCCGGGTACAAACCGCCATCCGCCGCGAAGTTGATATCCTCGAAAAAGAGGCCGTACATGGTTTTGGCGATGGGTGCGCCGGGCTTGTTTACCTGAACCGTGATGGTGTTGGCGGCATTTTTGGACTGGGACAGGGCCGGGGAATAAACAAACGGGCTGCACAAAGCCAGGCTGCCGGCCAGCAGGGCAAATCGGGTGGGAGAGGATGGGGGCATCATAAAGTAAATGGCGAAGCGCAGAACACCTGGCGGCAAAGAAATACCCGGCCGGTCTGCCGCAAATGGGAATAAGATGGAAGATCCACTGAGCTGGCCACTGAGATAACAGCAGGCAGCGGGCACAATCGTTTGTGTAAAGTAATAAGTAAATCTTAACAATTGGTTAATTTAATCTGAAAATAATTGCGGAGTATTCCTTTCCTAGGGAGGTCGGCTAAGAAGCTATTATGCCTCTCCTACTCGGGGATACGATAAAAAATGAGAATATATTTCGGCTTCTGACGCTAGCTTTCCAGATAATCCTATCTTTACACAAAGCATTGTGTAGCTCTCCCTCCTCATGGCACCTCGAAAAAAACAAGCTCCGGACCTAACCTCCAGCAACCCAGTATCCATGGCCGACCTGGCCCGGGAGCTGGGCGTGTCCATGACCACCATTTCCCGGGCCCTGAGCGACCACCACAGCATTGGCCCGGCCATGAAGCAGAAAGTGCTCAAGCTGGCCAAGAAATACAACTACCAGCCCAACCGCCTGGCCTCCGCCCTGCGCAAAGGCAAAAGCCAGCTGCTGGGCATTGTGGTGCCATATATTGAGGGCCGGTTCTTTCCTTCGGTAGTGCACGGCATTGAGTCAGCCGCCAGCAAAGCGGGCTACAATGTTATCATCTGCCAGTCCAACGAGGACGTGGCCCAGGAGCGGCGCAACCTCGATATTCTGCTTAGCGCCCAGGTAGCCGGCATTCTGGTGTCGCTCTCCCGCACTACCCTGGATTACCGCCACTTTGATAAAGTGCGCAGCCGGGGCATGCCCCTGGTGTTTTTTGACCGGGTAGTGGAGGGCGACAATGTAAATGCCGTCATTCTCGATGACCAGGAAGGCGGCTACGTCTCCACGCGCCACCTGATCAGCCAGGGCTGCCGCCGCATTGCGCACCTGGCCGGACCCCAGCACCTGAACATCTACAAAAACCGTCGCCAGGGGTACTTCGACGCCCTGCGCGAAGCCGGCCTGCCCGAGGATGAAAGCCTGGTGCTTTACTCCGACATGGGGCAGGAGCAGGGTGCGGAAGGCCTGCGTCAGCTGCTGGCCCTGCCCAACCCGCCGGATGCGGTGTTTGCGGCCGGCGACTACAGTGCCCTGGGCGCCATGCAGGAAGCCAAGCGCCAGGGCCTGCGCGTGCCCGAGGACATTGCCATCAGCGGCTTCAGCAATGAGGCCTTCACCGTCATCACCGAGCCCACCATCACCACCATTGATCAGCGCTGCGAGGAAATGGGCCAGGCCGCCGTACGCCTGCTGCTGGAAGTAATTGAGGCCGATGGCCGCCCCTTCGCTCCCCGGCAGGTGGCCCTGCGGCCAGAGCTGCTGGTCCGCAAGTCATCGGTGCGGCAGGTGGAAGAGTTGGTGGCTACCTCCGGGGTAATCCCGGTAACCGCCTAACTCCGCAGGATGATGGCGCCCGGGCACCTGCTTTTTCTGGACACGGAAACCACCGGGCTGCCCGCCCGCTGGGATCGGCCGTACGCGGAAAAGCAGGCCTGGCCGTATGTAGCCCAGCTGGGGTGGTTGATTTATACGCAGGAGGGCGAACTGGTCAAGACCACCAAGGCCTACCTGCAGATTCCGCCCGGCAGCATGCCGGCCTCCGCCACGGCCATTCATGGGCTGAGCTCCGAATTTATGCGGGTGCATGGCCGCGACCCCAAAGCCGTGCTGCGCCTGCTGCTGCAGGATTTAGCCAGGTATCAGCCCCGGGTGATTGGCCACTTCCTGCAGCTGGACTTTCACGTTTTGGGCGCAGCCTTTGCGCGGGCAGATCTGGGAAATCCTCTGCCGGATTTACCCCAGTTCTGCACGATGCAGCCCACCTGGCCTTCCCTGCAAGGCGAGCCCCAGCAGCGCCATCTGCGTCTGCATGAGCTACACGAGCTGCTCTTTAATGAGCCGATGGAGCGCCTGCATGATGCCTTTGTAGATGCTCAGGCCACCGCGCGCTGCTTTTTTGAACTGCGCCGCCGGGGGCTAATCTCCCCGGAGCTCATGGAGAACCAACCCCGGCTAACTACGCCTACCCAGCAAATCAAACCACACCCGTTCAGATGGCTGTTCCTGCTGGCGTCGGCTGGTAGCTTTCCGCTTGTAGCCTGGCTTGTATATGGATGACCGTCTTGCTTTTGTCCGCACCGTAACGCCCTTCAACCTGCTGCCCGATGAGGTGCTGCAGGGCGTGGTAAACCTGCTGCAGGAAGTACGCCATCCGCGTGAGGCCCTGCTCTACCAGCAGGACACCTCCAAGCTGCGCAGCCTGGATATTATTGCGGAGGGCGAGTACGAAACCTTCTTTTACGACAGCGGGCAGCACAAGCGCCTCCCGGAAACCTACGGTCCTGGCACCTGCTACGGGGGCATGTCCATTCTGCTCAACAAGAAACGCTCCCTGCGCACCGTGGTGGTGCACAAAGGCACCCGCGTACTGCAGCTGCCGCGCCGCGACTTCCGCGCCCTGTGCCAGGCCTACGAGCCTTTCTTTCATTATTTCACGGCCCGCTACGGGGAGCGGATGCAGGACGAGGAATACGCCCACTTCGTGAAGCCCGTTACTACCCCGGAGCAGAACTTCCTGGTGGCCGACCAGCTGTTTTCCCGACGCATCAACACCCTGGAGGTGCGCGAGCTGGTGACCTGCCCCGCCGACCTGCCCATTTATGAGGCCGCCCGCCGCATGGCCGCCGCCAAGGTTAGCTGCCTTTTCGTGACGGAAGCCGGAACTGACCAGATTATCGGCTACTGCACCGACATCACCCTGCGGGACAAAGTCATTGCCCGGCAGCTGGACGCCGCCCGCCCGCTGGGCGAGGTAGTGGCCACACCCATTGTATCTATTCCGCAGGATGCTTATGTGTATGAGGCTATTCTGCGCATGTTCCAGACCAAAACCCGCTATTTGCTGGTAGAGAAGAACGGAATGTACAGTGGGTTTCTGAGTCGCAATAAGCTGCTCAGTGACCTGGCGCAGTCGCCCTTCATGTTCATTCAGGCCGTGAAGCTGGCCCAGAGTACCAGGGAGCTGAAGCGGCGCTGGGAAATGGTGCCCGACATTGTCAGCCAGCTGCTCAGCCGGGGGGTGAAGGCGGAAATCGTGAACCAGGTGATATCCACCGTGGCCGACACCATTGCCCTGAAGGTGATTGAAAACGTGCTGGCCGAGCACGGGCCCGCCCCGGCCAGGTTTGTGTTTATGGTGCTGGGCAGTGAGGGCCGCCAGGAGCAAACCCTGCTCACCGACCAGGACAACGCCATTATCTACGAGGACAAGGCCAATGAGCAGCGGGAGCTGGTGCGCGCCTACTTCCTGCGGTTTGCCGCCGCCGTTTCCGACCAGCTCGACCACATTGGCCTGCACTACTGTACGGGCGGCTTCATGGCCAAAAACTCCAAGTGGACGCATTCCCTCTCGCACTGGAAGCGCAACTACCACACCTGGATGAGCGAGTCGAACGCGGAGACGGTCATGCAGTTTGCCACTTTCTTCGACTGCCGGTATCTGTATGGGGAAGCCTCCCTGATGGAGGAGCTGCAGGTATTTCTGCACCAGGAGCTAACCCAGCCCCTGGACCGATTCCTGTTCTTTATGGCCAGGAATGCTTTGCAGTATGAGCCGCCCCTGACCTTTTTCCGGAGCTTCCGGACTTTCGCCCAGGAAGGCCACCAGGTTTTCGACCTGAAGAAAACCATGTCGCCCATTGTCGACCTGGTGCGGGTGTATGCCCTGAAGCACCAGATTTTCAGCACCAACACCGGCGAGCGGCTTGCCCGGCTTCGGGAAAAGGGAGTGTTCAAGGAAAAGGAATATCAGGAGCTGCTGCAGGCCTATTACTACCTGATGGGAATGCGCCTGAAAAAACAGGCCCATCAGCTCAGCAGCGACCGCACGCCTCCAACCAACTACCTGGATCCTTCCACCTTAACGCAAGTGGAGCAGGTTACGCTCAAGGAAATCTTCAAGGTAATTGGTGACTTCCAGGTCAAAATCAAAGTCAATTTCACGAAGTCAATTTAAGTGGTTTACCGGTATCGGATTATCCTTACCTGATTGCGCCAGCGCCGAATGGCTCGCAGCTTTTCTCTGATTTTTCTCCCCTATGTCTGCCCGTATGAAACAACTGCTTCTCCTGTGTTGGCTGCTGCTGGCGGCGTTTGGGGCCTCGGCCCAGAAAACGAAAATCAAAACCAAGGGTGCTGTTGCGGAAGCTACCACCACAGACCGGCGCTGGACGCCAGAGAAAGCCCAAGCCTGGTACAAGGCCCATCCCTGGATTAGCGGGGCCAACTTTGCGCCCAGCTCGGCCATCAATCAGCTGGAAATGTGGCAGGCCGCCACATTTGACCCCACCACCATTGACCGGGAGCTGGGCTGGGCCGAGAGCATCGGCTTTAATACCATGCGGGTGTTTCTGCACAGCGTGGCCTGGCAGCAGGACCCCGCCGGCTTCAAGAAGCGCCTGAATGACTACCTGGCGCTTGCCGACAAGCACCACATCCAGACCATCCTGGTGTTTTTTGATGACTGCTGGAACAAGGAGCCCAAGCCCGGCCCGCAGCCCGCGCCCAAAACCGGCATTCACAACTCCGGCTGGATGCAGGATCCCGGTGACGTCATTTCCCGGGACTCTGTGTCTTTTGTTAAGCTGAAACCCTACGTGCAGGATGTGCTGCAGGCATTCAAAAACGACAAGCGCATTCTTTTCTGGGACCTGTACAACGAGCCGGGCAACTCTGGCAAGCGCACTGCCTCTTTGCCGCTGGTGCGCAACGTTTTTGCCTGGGCCCGGGAAGTAAACCCCGAGCAGCCCCTGAGCGTGGGGCTTTGGGCCTGGGACTTTGCCGAGCTGAACGCCCTGCAGCTGCGCCACTCCGACATTGTCACGTATCACGACTACGAAGACGAGGCCTGGCACCAGCGCGTAATTCAGCTGCTGAAAGCCAGCGGCCGCCCTGTTATCTGCACTGAGTACATGGCCCGGCCCCGCAACAGCCGCTTTGCGAATATTCTGCCCCTGCTAAAGCGGGAAAAAGTGGGCGCTATCAACTGGGGGCTGGTGGAAGGCAAAACCAACACCAAGTATGCCTGGGACACGCCCCTGGCCGATGGCAGTGAGCCAATAGAGTGGTTTCACGAAGTCTTCCGCCAGGATGGGCAGCCCTACCGCCGGGATGAAACCGACCTGATCAAGAAGCTCAACGGCAAGTAGGATGGCTGCGCATCTAGCTGGCGTATGCGCGGCGTGGCGCCGGCGACTACCGGTGGCCGGGCTGGTCCTGTGCCTTTTTATTGCCGCTCCGGGCCTGGCGCAAGCGCCTGCCCCTACGTTTGTCAACCCGCTGCTGCCCTCCGGGGCCGACCCGTGGAGCATTTACCACGAAGGCTACTACTACTATACCCACACCACCGGCCACAATATCACCCTCTGGAAAACCCGCTCCCTGAGTCAGCTTTCCCAGGCGGCGGGCCAGGTGGTGTGGACGCCGCCCGCCGAAGGGCCTAACGCGCACGGCATCTGGGCCCCGGAGCTGCACCGCATCCAGGGCAAATGGTATCTGTATTACTCCGCCGATGCGGGCAGCAACCGGACTCACCGGCTCTGGGTGCTGGAGAATTCTTCTCCCGACCCGCTGCAGGGCACCTGGGTCAGTAAAGGGCAGCTCTCCGATGGCAGCAATACATGGGCTATTGATGGGTCCGTGTTCGAGCACCGAAACAGGCTGTACCTGGTCTGGTCGGGGTGGGAGGGCGACGTGAACGGGCGGCAAAGCATTTACCTGGCCCGGCTGAAAAACCCCTGGCAGGTGAAGGGCCGGCGCCGGCTCATCTCCACTCCCCAGTATGCCTGGGAAAAGGACGGCGACCTGCACGACCCGGAGAACCCGCCCCACGTGGATGTAAACGAAGGCCCACAGCTGTTGCAGCACGGCGGCAAGCTGTTCCTGGTTTACTCCGCCAGCGGCTGCTGGACCGACTCCTACGCCCTGGGCATGCTCACGGCCCGGGCCGGCCGCAATCTGCGCCGGCCGCGGTCCTGGGTTAAGTCCAGGGAGCCGGTGTTCCGGCAAAACGCCACCGCGGGCGTGTTTGCTCCGGGGCACAACTCGTTTTTTAAGTCGCCGGACGGCACCCAGGACTGGATTCTGTACCACGCCAACAGCCAGCCCGGGCAGGGCTGCGGCAGCCAGCGCAGCCCCCGCATGCAGCCCTTTTCCTGGAATCCGGATGGCTCGCCCAACTTTGGTTCTCCGCAGCCGGCCGGCCGGGCCCTGCCCCGGCCCTCGGGCGAGCACTAACCCGGCCTGAGTATGGGTCGGCACCCCCGGGCAATACCCTGTTATCCACTCCTCTGAATACCCCCCGCTATGCCCCGTTTTCTGGCCCATCAACTCTATACCGCCCAGGCTTTGGTAGTAGGCCTGGGGCTGCTGGCAGCCTGTCAGCGCCCCTTATCCACCACAAGCCCGGACACCAGGCCCGGGAAATCCGGTAATACGCCCCCGGTTTCCCTGCCTAACCCGGTGCTGGCCGGCGACTATCCGGACCCCTCCGTTACCAAGGTGGGCAATACCTACTGGGCCACGGCCACCTCCTCCAACTGGGGGCCGGCGTTTCCGCTGCTGAAATCCGGCAACCTGACCAGCTGGGCGCTGGTGGGCCACGTGTTTCCGGATGGCCCGCCCGCCTGGGCCGACTATTACTTCTGGGCCCCGGAAATCAGCCAGGAAAATGGCAGGACCTACGTGTACTACACGGCCCACCAGCGCGGGGGCAATCTGGCCGTGGGCGTGGCCAGCGCCCCCAACCCCGCCGGCCCCTACACCGACCATGGCCCCCTGGTGGGGCAGCCCCACGGCTCCATTGACGGCTTTCCCATGCGCGACGAAAGCGGCCGGCTGTACCTGATCTGGAAGGAGGACGGCAACAGCGTGCAGGAGCCCACGCCCATTTGGGCGCAGCGGATGAATGAAGAGCGCACGGCCCTGGTAGGGGAGAAAGTGGAGCTGTTCCGCAACGATGCCAGCACCTGGGAGGGGAACCTGGTGGAAGGCGTTTCTCTGGTGCGCCACAACGGTTACTTCTATGCGTTCTATGCGGCCAATGGCTGCTGCGGCAGCGGCTGCACCTACGCCACCGGCGTGGCCCGCGCAGAAAACCTGCTGGGCCCCTGGGAGAAATACTCCCGGAATCCGGTACTGATGAACAATGATACCTGGAAGTGCCCGGGCCACGGCACTGTAGTGGAGGACAAAGGGCGCTGGTACCTGCTGCACCACGCCTACAATACCGACGGGCAGCAGTTTGTGGGGCGCCAGGGCGTGCTCAGTGAGTTTGTGTGGACCGAAAGCGGCTGGCCCTCTTTCAAGGGGGGGAGCACGCCGGTAGCCAGTACTGCAGCCGGGCCGCGGTCTTTTAATGATGAGTTTACCGGCCCGGCATTGCGAAGCTCCTGGCAGTGGCCAATCGAGCAGCGCCCGTCTTATCGGCTGCAGGGTGGCCGGCTATATCTTACGGCCCGCCCCGACCATAGCGGAGCCGCCCTAGGGCAGACTACTACCTCCCCGAATTATACGGCTGTCACCACCCTATTGAATTACACCGCTCTTCCGGCCGGCACCCGAGCGGGAGTGGCCGCGCACGGCGACCAGGACAACGCGCTGGCCCTCCTGGCCGATTCCCAAAAGCTGGCTCTTACCCGTATTGAAAAAGGAGAAACCAGGATTTTAGAGGAGGCCGTCCTTCCGGCCGATAAGTCGGTGCAACTATGGCTGCGGGTACGGGAAGGCCGGCGCTTTTCCTTTCTCTGGAGCGTAGATGAGGGGAAAACCATGCATCCGCTCCCCGCGGACGGAACTTCGGTAGATGGCAGCTTCCTGCCACCCTGGGACCGGGGAATTCGGGCCGGCCTGCTGGTACAAGGGCCCAGCTCCACAAAAGCGGTGTTCGATTTCTTCTCCCTTAGCAACCAGCTCTGATAAAAAGCGGATTCGCTTTCTAAACTTGACTGGGATGGGTTCTGGTCAGCACCACTTTGTTCTTAGCGGGCTGCAAGGCAGCAAAGAGGGCTTGCCTTTTGGTATTTGTAGCGCCGTTTCTACCGAATATGCTTTGCCATTGTTCAGATAGATGAATAACTGTCGGTACTTCTGGTCCTCCCGATACAAGCTGTTCAGCGCCTGTTTCAATTGTGGGTTAAGTCAGGCTTGAGCAAAAGAGGAAACGGCTAACAACAGCATCCCGAATTAGAGTAGGCATTTCATATGAATAAAAGGAAGCAATGGTAATCCCAACCGCCTGTGGGCTACCTGTCCTGGTATAGCTACTGGCTTTAAGCTAGGCACTGGTGCTCTAAAGAATTCTTGCGAAACCGGCCCAGCAATGGGGCGCATTTACAAAGTGTTGGGGTTATGACGAAGGTGGCAACAGCGCGTAGCTTACTCCCTTCGTTGGGGCAAATTCCAAATGATATTCCTCTTTCAATTCAAAGGCATGAGGGTCGTTAACATTCACACGCGAAACATCTCTCAATCCGCGCTTCGGAGAGGCGGACTCTTGAGGACCCTGTCTTCTGAAAATGACTTGATGCTGGCCACCGATAAGTGGTCCCCCATGCTGCTGGACAAGGAATTGGCAGTCGGGTCATAAGGGGGACACGGCCCCATAAGGTATCTTGTGGAAGACTATAAGCCAGATACCTATATTCAAGATTTACCATCCCCCAAGGGTTTGAAGGGCTTCATCGGTTTGATATCACGGCCGTAGCTCCGGAGGAGAGCAAACTAAAACACCATTGAGATGACAACCCCTTCAGTTCCTACGTCAAGCTGACCAAGGATTTCGACACCGGCCAGTCCGAACCCGTAGGCTCGCCCCTAAAGCCGCGATTCGCGCAGCCGGAAACCGGCCTGGCTACCGGTATTCTATGCTTTCCCCATCCCTTTGGCCGTTATAACTACCAGCCTGGTCGTTTGTCAGGCTGGCTTTTGTCCTTAACCCAGCAGCTATCTACAAGGGAGATACCTGCTAGGGAGAAAAGGGGCCTTAACATCCCTGCCCCGATATTTGCTTTCCTTAGCCATTCTGTAGCCCAGCCCGTGCAGCTCTCCCTGACCGACCAAAGTCCACCCCGCGTTGTGCTTTCCCGCGCGTCCCTGATCGTGGCCGCCTGCTCGACCATCATTGAATGGTATGACTTCACGCTTTGCCTGTATTTCGCCACCGTTCTCTCGCGGGTGTTTTTCGGCCCCGGAGAAGCGTCGCTGCTCCTCGCCCTGGGTGGGTTTGCCGTCTCCTATCTCATGCGCCCCTTGGGTGCGATGGTCTTCGGGCACATCGGCGACCGGTACGGCAGGCTGCGGATGATGCTGTTATCTATGGCCCTGATGACGGGGGCCATGCTGGCCACGGCCCTGCTGCCCACCCACGCGCAAATCGGGCCGTGGGCCGGGTGGCTGCTCCTCTTGCTGCGCTGCCTGATGGCCTTCTCCGTGGGGGGCGAGTACACGGGGGTAGTCGCCTACCTGCTGGAAGGGGCCCGACCCGGCCGCCGCGGCCTGATTACCTCCCTGGCGGCGGCGGCCAGTGAAGTAGGGGCCTTGCTGGCGGTGGGCGTGTGCGCCGTGCTCGTGTACCGGCTGCCGGCCGGCAGCGTGGATACCTGGGGCTGGCGCCTGCCTTTTCTGCTGGGCGCGGTCCTGGCCGGCGGCGTCTGGCTGGCCCGTTCCACCATGCAGGAGTCGCCGGACTTCGAGCGGCAACTAGCCGCGGGCACCGTGCCCGAGGAGCCGCTGCGCTACACGCTGCGCCACCACCGCGCCGCCATCTTCCGCACGTTCTCCATCTCGGCGCTGGGTTCTATTACCTACTACGTGGGCATTACCTATGTGCCTACATTCCTGGCCACTACCGGGCAGCGCGGGGAGGGTGAAGCGCTGGGGCTGTCGACCCTGGCGGCCCTGGTCGTCATTCTGGTCACGCCCCTGGTGGGGATGCTCTCCGACCGGGTGGGCCGAAAACCGGTGCTGGCGGTGCTGGCCGGAGCCAGCGCCCTGCTGCCCATCACTATGTTTTCGCTCATGCACGGCGGCAGCTCCCAGCAGGCAGTCCTTGGAGCCGCCCTGCTGGCGGCCGTGGCGGGGGGCATCAGCGCCGTTGGGGCTGCCGCCACCGCCGAGCAGTTTCCTGGTGAAGGCCGGCTGAGCGGGCTGGCCCTGGGAGCGACAGCGGCCACGGCCATCTTTGGGGGCTTGACGCCCTTCGTCGCGGAGCTGCTCATCGCCCGCACGGGCTGGCCCCTGGTGCCGGGCGCCATGATTGCCCTGGTCGCGCTGCTGGTGCTGCCCGTCCTGCTGACCATGCCCGAAACTGCTTTCCCTTCCAAACCCCAGAAATAACCTAGCCCCGCTCTTCCTCCTTTGGGAAGGGCCTGATTGTCGGGCCTCCGGCTTAAGGGGAAGCTATAATACCCGGGGCCAGGTAGCCTGACCTGCCCCGGCTGTGCTGATAAAAAAGCCCCGGGCAGGGTGCTGCCACCGAACGCCCGCCGCTCAAAAGGCCCCTGTATGCTTTTGATCGAACCTTTAGCCGGCGCCCGGTTTATAGTCCCGATTCTCCGGGGGCGGCTCCTATCGCCCCATTGCATCGGAAAGTCAGGTATCTCCTCTTAACCCACCGGTCCAAACTGATGAAACTTACTCTTGTTCTCACGGCCGCGCTGGCGGCGCTGGCCCTGCCCTCGACGGCTCAATCCACCACCCCCGCCGCGCCCGACCAGATTTCCACTAAGAAAGGACCACTCACGGTGCAGCCCATCACGCACGGCAGCGTGGTGTTGCCCCGCGGGCTGGCGGCCGGGATATACGTGGTACGGGCTTGGAACTCGGCCCTGCACTTGGCCATGGAGTAGTAGCAGCCCGCTAAACGATGGTAGGTACTGGTTAGCGAATTCAGCGGGTATGCAAGATACCTGCGCGATCTAAATATACCCTATCGGGTGTTAAAAGCTGAGCTGGTCTAGGAATGATGGACAGCAGAAGGAAGATACGTCATTCTGCTGTCCATCATTCCTAGACCACCTCACTATCGGATAAGGTCCGATAAGCTTCTCTTATCGGACCTTATTATTATATTTGATTTCGAGCCCAAAAATCCCCGGTTTACTCCTTTATATATAGGTTACATGGAAAACTCCGCCGAGCTCTCGATTCCCGGTAACACCTCGTCGGCGCTCGCCCACCTGGCCGAGCACACTTCCCGCTACGTGGAGGCCGGCCTGAGCGGGGCGGCGAATACGGCCAAAGCCTACGCCGGGGATTTAAAGCGGTTCGGCATTTGGTGCGCCGAGCACGGGCTCGAGCCGCTGCCGTGTTCGGTGGACACGCTCGCGGGATTTGTGACGCACCTGGCTGAAACTGGTAAAAAAGTGTCGACCATTCAGCGGCACTGCGCGGCCGTGACCAAAGCGCACGCGTTGCGCGGGATTGACTCGCCCACGGACGACAAGAAATTTAAGGTACTCATGGAAGGCATTGCCCGGGTTAAGGGTGTACGTCAGAAACAGGCCCCGGCGTTTACGCTGGCCAACTTCAAGCGGACCGTGAAAAGCATCGATGCCAAAACCCTGGCGGGGCTGCGCGACCGGGTGGTTCTGCTGCTGGGGTTTACCGGAGCCTTTCGCCGCTCGGAGCTGGCGGCGTTGAATATTGAAGACTTGTCGTTTTCGGAGGAAGGCTTGATTGTCAACCTGGCCAAGAGCAAGACGAACCAGTACAGTGCGGCCGAGGAAAAAGCTGTCTTCTACTCGCCGGATTTCAAACTGTGTCCTATTCGTACGCTGGAGGCCTGGGTGAAGAGGCTGGACCGTACCACCGGGCCGGTGTTTGTGTCTTTCCGCAAGGGCGAGCGACTAACCGAAAGGAGGCTAACGGATAAGCACTTGAACTTGATTGTGCAGCGCTATCTGGGACCAAAGTATTCAGCTCACTCACTCAGAGCATCATTCGTAACTGTGGCTAAGCTAGCTGGGGCTGACGACTCCGAGGTGATGAACCAGACGAAACACAAGACCAGCGAGATGATTCGGCGCTACACTCGCCTCGATAACGTGCGTCAACACAATGCTGCCCAGAAACTAGGGCTCTAGCCTCTAATAAACGGTCGTTTTTTGTAGGGCTGTACATGATAGCTATACCGTCCGTAGATGCAGGTTTTTTGCGTCATTTTTGTACACCGTTTATTGGAGGGCGATTTTCAGCATGCGAGTAGCCATCTACGTCCTGGTATCAACCCGCGACAAAGGCCAGGACCCAGAGAACCAAGGACACCAGCTTCGCGCCTTTGCCGACAGATGATACGTTGGGACCCCGTGAAGAGACGCCAGGGGTAAAACGCCGAGCGGCAGCATTCTTCACTCGGCTATCCAGCGCCTAACCACTTCAAAACTCTCCTTCAAACAACGTCCCAACTCTGTCCGCCTAAACTAGACCACCTCATAGGTCCTCGCGTTTTACTATAGGGCATCATCATCCATCCAGAAATCGTCCGGATTGCTTGCTCCACGAAGCGCTGCGTACTAGTAAGTTTCAAGTTAAGGACGAACGTCATTAACATGAAATTTCAGCATTTCTGTGTGATGCGAACCATTTTTTTTGCGTGCCTTATAGAGCATAGCCCTGCCATCTTTAAAGAGCGCCTTGTGTCTGAAGCAGGAAACGGCCCTTATTACATTCTGGATAGATAGTGATTAGGAAGTCTTATCACTACCTACAACTTTAAGTAGTTTAGGTACGATAATCATTCATTATCATCCCTAATCTTTTCGTACTTTTACCCGGCCGATTTATAACAATCGGCTGCGCACGGGAGTCTGTGAGCACGACGTCGGACGGTCCTTCACGCCTGCACCCATGAACGAACAAAAGGGAAAGAAAGAGCAAGTGGCCGTCGTGCCCGCCTCGTCGCTGGCCGAGATGGGCGAAGCGCTGGCCGCGCACGTCGGCCGTTACTTTGTCGAGGGACTGCACGGCGCGGATAACACGCGCTTGGCGTACTCGGCCGACCTGAAAAGCTTCGAGGCGTACTGCGAAGCCAACGGCCTGACGCCGTACCCGGCCGACGGAGCGACCCTGGCGGCCTACATTGCCCACCTGGCCGACCTGCCCCGTAAGCTGGCGACCATCCGCCGGCACCTGTCCGCCATCCAAAAGAAGCACGAGTTGCACGGCCATCCGTCGGCTGTGGGCTCCAAGCCGGTAGAAACCGTGCTACGCGGCATTGGCCGCGTTGTGGGCAAAAGACAGAAGCAGGCGCCGGCCTTCACCGTCGAGGCCCTGAAGCAGGCCATCCGCGGGTTGGACCTGAGCACGCCCGTGGGCCTGCGGGACCGGGCCATCCTGCTGCTCGGCTTCGCGGGGGCCTTCCGGCGCTCCGAGCTGGTGGCCCTCAACATCGAGGCGCTGGAATACAAAAACGGCGCGCTGGTACTGCACCTGGATAAAAGCAAAACCAACCAGCAGGGCGAAACCGAAGACAAAGCGGTATTCTACGCTCCGACTCCGCTGTTCTGCCCAATTCGGGCCTACGAGGAATGGCTGGCGGTGCTGGGCCGCACGTCCGGGCCGTTGTTCGTGTCCATGGTGCGCGGCAAGCCGGGGCAGCCGGGCCGGCCGGGCACCCGCCGCCTGACTGATGGCCGGCTCAATAGCGTGGTCAAGACGCACCTGGGCGACCAGTACTCGGCCCACTCGCTGCGGGCTTCCTTTATTACTGTTGCGGTGCTCAACGGCCAGTCCAATAACTTCATCAAGAACCAGACGAAGCAGAAGACCGACGAAATGATTAGCCGCTATACTCGCCTGACGGACGTGATTGCCTACAATGCGGCGCAATCACTAGGCCTCTAATCACGCTGCTGTCAGCGTTTATTTTTGAGCGCACCCTTCCCTGCCATTATGGACGAGCTACGCATGCTAGAATACAAGCCGTGTCATTAACGAGTGGTGTTTCCGTTGGTCGTCCTGCAGCACCATGACCTGTTTCTGCAGGCCAGGAAATTGCATACGACTACCCCACTGGAAGCGGAACGTCTCTACCGGCACATCATGGCGGCCTGTGGGGAGCTGCATTTAGATGCTGTTTCGCACCTGGGGATGGTGCTCAATTCCCGCACTCCTGGGATGGGCCTGATGTACATCGTACAAGCTTTCTTAAAAGCGCGACTGCTGTTTCCCAAGTCCTTTGAAGAAGGCCGGGATTTCTTACTCTACGAATCGCCGGGCAACGCCTTTATCCTGAATGCTTACTATGCGATGGGTTCAGAGCTGCAAAAAGGCCGTAAGTGGGCAGATGCCCTGGGGCTATTCGAGTTTCTGGTACTAATCAACCCGGCTGACGAGTATGGAGCTGGCAAATGGATTGCCCGCCTCAAAGAATTGGTAGCAGCCGAAGGGGGCACATCCGATAAGGCTTCCGCGCCAATCATCAGGTCCTAAGATTATAACCAATCTTTCTTACTGCCTCAGCTCGGGCAGCTCCCTACGTCTCTTACGTCCTGCCTTATCTACTTGCTTTGGTGTTGCTGCCTGCGACTCTGACCCACACTTATTGATAATCTTAAACACTGACGCACATGGCGCAGGTAGCAGGTGTATTCAGCATCTTCCTAAAATACAAAATCTCCCAAATCAGACCACTGGCGGAAATATTTTAAAAGCGCAACCTTTCCTGCGGCCTCCCGTTTAAGTGCACATAACCCGCAGCCGCT
This sequence comes from Hymenobacter sp. DG25B, assembly GCF_000801315.1. Taxonomy (NCBI): domain Bacteria; kingdom Pseudomonadati; phylum Bacteroidota; class Cytophagia; order Cytophagales; family Hymenobacteraceae; genus Hymenobacter; species Hymenobacter radioresistens. Next base: position 65,653 of record NZ_CP010055.1, read on the forward strand.
CGTCGTTGCGGCCCCGGCAGCCTCGACTGCCTCACCCAACTAGCACATTCCTGGCCCTCATTGGCAACTCCGCTATAACGGAGCCAGGCAGCAATATGCTAGTTTCCTTTTCAGTTAAGGGCAAAGCCGGCCTGCGATTTTCCTCCGGTGAAATTGCGCTCCCAGCCATTTACGACGCCACGTGGCGCATCGGCACTCGACTCTATGGGTTTCGCTCCGGTGAGCGCTACGGCATCCTCTCGGACTCCGGGCGGCAGGTGCATTCCTGTGCGTTGCCGGCCTTGTACGTGGGCTTTCGGGAGGTTACGCCGGCAATCGTTCTGGATTGGGTAATGGAGCGCGGCATAGGCAATTTACCGCCACTGCAATGGGTGCTAGGCCGTCTTTGCCACGCCGACTTATTACGGGCAGAAGAAGTGACTCCGCAGCTGTGGAAGGCGGGAGAACTCCGTCACGTATTGTCTTCGGGTGAAATCGTCCATATAACGCCTGCCCAGCGCGCCGACACCATGCCGGGAGGGCTTTATGCGGCGGAAGCTACGGCCGTTAGGGAAACTGTGCTGGTGCTGACCGAAAGTACGCACCTGCTGTCGCTGTCCCGACAGGAATGCGTTGATAGCGCCATTGCAGTAGAGTTGCCGGAGACATTCAGTAGCACTGCGGAGCCCCTGAGTCCCGCTCAGGAAGATCGATGGGCCTTTTACCGCCAGCTGCGGGCCCTGCTGACTCCGCGAGGCATTGCGCCCATCTCGTGCCGGCCCGACCCTGAAAAAGTGGACGAATACCTGCCCTACGAGGTATTGCGCCTGCCCGTAGGAATGGTGCACCGCTGCCGGGACCACATTCAAGCCAGATTGGACGAGGGCGTCCTTCAAATCGAAACGAAAACCTGGCAGCTCATTTGTCTGGCCTGGCTGGCGGCCAACGACTACATTCTGTATTGCACCGAAACCGGCGCAATGACCGTGAGCGAACCGTTTGTATTCGACGGCGGGCCCTTTGGCAACCGCACTGCCAGTGAACTGCTGGACGAGTATGAGCTGTGGAGCCTCGCCCCCTGGCTGCGCGACGAGAGTCGCTTTTTATAGCTGCCCACTACCTATCGGGGGTGCTCAGGTTTTCTTACATCATCTTTTCCGGGACTTTGCTATGCTACTTGCTATTTTTCAAGGGTTTGACACGCCCATGACGCTCAGAAATTACCTACTGATTCTGGGTGGCTCAGCGCTGTGGGCGCTACCTTGTTCGTTTGGTGTCGCCTGGGTGGGGCGGTTGTTTTTTCGGCAGGTTGACCGCATTCCAGGCTCCTTAACAGCCGCACCACTGGTTAGCCTGCTGGTGGCCCTGGCGGTCCTTTTTTGTCTGTTTGCGCCCGACGGGGGCGGCGCACTGGGTGGCGTGTTGGTGTTCCTGGTGCCGCTGCTGGTTGTGCTGGGATTCTTTGGCGTAGCACCCGGGCCAATCCTTATCCCGCCGGTGATAATTGGACTGGGCCTGGCGGTGGCCTGGGCATTTTATCTGCCCTACGACGCAATGACCGGTGCGGGCGGCCCAGGCTTTGTCGCTTTTGTGCTGATGCTGGTGCAATGGTGGCGCTTATTTTATCAGCGCTAGCGACTTGCTTTACAGAGCCGATGTACTTTATTGCTCCGGCTTAATCCTAAAAACATGTCAACAAAAGATAATTGGCTCGCGGGTGCTTTCGGGTTTATTCTGGGCCGGGCGACAGCCCCCACGCCCGCCCCGGCGGCTCCTGTGTACCAGCCCCCGGTGCCACCCACCAGAATGCCTCAGAGCGAGGAAGAGCGCCGGGCAAGCACCTGGATGCCGTTTGCACCCCTGCATGACAAGGTGTTCTGGGTGCCCAGTCCTACCGCGGATGAGCTTCCTCGAATTTTACCTAGGTTGGGCCGTCAACGGTTGGATGGCTTTCGGGCCGATTATTTATACTGGCTTGGGGCCGGTAAGTACGGTTTCGTTCAGCCGAGTACGTTTCATACGCACCGGGATGGGCCGGGCTGGGTCGTGCTGCGGGACGAACCGGGCTGGGGCTGGGAAGTGAGTGGGCCCACACTGGACCTGGCGCAGCTCCGGCAATGGGTAGAGGCCGAGTCAGTTGCGCCTTCCAAGCTGGCAGTTGTATATAATTGGGGCATTCAGCCGGAACAACCTCTGCCGGCCAGCTACCTGCATGAGCCGGGTACTAACTGGCAGGTGACCGGGGAGCCAACGGTGCAGATTCCTTATGCCTGGGCCAGTGAATTGGGGTTTACGGAGCCGAACCCGTTTCAGAGTGGCTGGGCCACGGCGCCCAACGAGGATGCGAAACCGGTGCCGCAGTACTACCCGCCCGCATCGGTTACGGTACCTCCCGCCCGACGCCCGGTGCCTTCACCCTATCAGCAGCAGTTACCACCGCCGACCGAGGAAGAAGTATGGCGACGCGAAACGGATTGGCATCCGTTTGACCCGGACAAAGCCACGCCCTGGCGCACGTCCTCGCAATTACCAATCTACCCACGGGTGGGACGCCGTCGCCCCGATGGCTACCGAGCCGACTACCTGTACTGGCTCGATGCGGACACGTACTGCTTTCCTCAGCCTGACGGCTATGAGGAGCACCGGGTGGGACCGGGATGGGTCCTGGTGCGCGAAGAGCCCGGGTGGGGCTGGGAGGTTAGCGAACCAACCACGGATATAGGGGATTTGGAACAGCTAGTGTGGGCAAAATCAGCTGCGCCGCGCCGAACTGCTGCAACCTGGAAATGGGGCGTACTGCCGGAGCGCGCCTTGCCGGAACACGCATTGGGCGGTGAAGGCCTATCGTGGCATCCGGATGATGACCCCCTCCGGCACTTGCCAGCCAACTGGGCAGAAGGCCTATGTTTCATTAGTCACTAATCTTCATTCACTATTCCTACTGGCTAACTAATGACTAACAAATCCCCTTTTGACGCCTTCACTGCTTTTCAGGAGAAACCACACGTAACCGCCGCGATGATTGGCATCAGCCGCCGCGACTGGATTGCCTGCGAAGCCGGCCAGACGGCCGAACAGGCGCAGGAGAAAATGCGGTACCACCGCTTCGATGTGTTGCCGGTACAAGAAGCTGACGGCCAGGTGTCGGGTTATTTCCGGACCCGAAACGTGGGCGACTTCAGTCAGCTGCCCGAGCGGTGCGGCATCGACTGGCAGGCGGATTGCCTGGACTACAAAACCGGACTTTTCCCCTTGCTCAAACAGCTGGCTGATTCGCGGAACAGAGGACGGGCGCCCTTTTATTTTCTCACGGCTCCAGGCCAGGAGGGAACGCTGGAAATAGTGGGCATGGTGGCAGATGTCAACCTAAACAGCCGGGCGGTTTTTCAATACGGGTACGCCACGCTCACCGAACTGGAAATGGAGCTGAGCGACCTGATTGGGGCAGCCTTTCCGGAAGAGAAGCGCCTGCGGCAGGCATTGGAATACCTGGCGCAGACCGGCATTGCCCGGAATAGCATCGAAGACAGCCTCCAATCGTTTGCCGACGACAGCAAGCACGAGCATCAGAATGCCCTGCGGGAATACCTAACGCTACGCAGCATGCTGGCTCTGGTGGAACACACTGGCCTGTATTCCTGGCTTGGTTATGCCGCCGCCAGCGTCGCCGAGTTTGGTCGCAAGCGCAGTGAAATACTTAGCATGCGCAATTGGATTGCGCATCCGGTCCACTCCTACGAGAACCGCCCCCGTACCCACAGTAAGGCGAGTGCGCCCGTGGAGAAAGGCCCCGACTTGTTGGCCACCCGCCTCTACACAGCCTGTAGCGCGGTGGAGACGATGGTGAGGTCATTGAAAAAACTGCGAAAGAAAACGGACTTGCGGACCGACCGACCGCGGGTAGGGCAGTACTTCACATCCCATTTCTTCAGCGTATCGCAACGCGGCGACGCCTTTATGGAAGGCACTTTTCATATTGAGCCGGGAGTACCAGCACCAGAGCAATTACCCGCCGGCGCCCGCAGCATTGCCTACCTCACGCCCCTGAATCCGGAACCGCAGGAAGGTAGCTGGCTGGCCGTGGATTCGGCGGAAAACCAGGCCCGTTTTGAGGACTTGCTGGGCGAATTGAAGGCGCAGGTCAATGACGGCATGCCGTGGCGCTTTGCGGCTAGCGAAGCGCGCGCAGACAAGCAGTTTCCGGAAATCCGCCGGCAGCAGCAAGCCAACGGGATGTACCGCGAAGACGGGTACTGGCTGCTGGACATCAGCCCGGATACGGCGTGCGAATGGGGCCGACGCTTCAAGCAGGACGCCATCGTGTACGCCGAGGCTGGCAAAATGGCGCAGCTGCTCGCGTGTGGAAAAAGCGTCGAGCGCCCAGTAATCATAAATCAGTAGCCCTCAGCACCGGATTTTTATGACTCCCCTCACGCCCGCCGACTTAGTGGCCCTGCTGGCCCCCGTGCCGTGTCCCGTTCAGCAACGCGACGAGCCCGTGCGGTTAAAGCTGCGTGCCAGCCTGCCCACCGACTACCGCGGCCCAGTCGCGCTCCGCGACGTGCGGCTGGCCCTGAACCCTTCAGGTTCACTGATGGGGTCTTCTTACCTTGCGCCCTTATGACTTAACTGGTTGCTTTTTTAATTCCCGATTTTCTGCAATGTCTCGTCTACTCGTTTCCTGGATTGCTACTACCCGCGACTTTCTAAAAAATGAGCAAGGAGCATTTGGTGGAATAAATCCGCTGGGGCCCACGTCAAATTTTCACCAGCATTATTTTGAGGCGGAGAAGCTAGAGCAACATATTCTGCTTTATTCGGATGCCCGGCAGGAAAACCATGCCACGCACCTGGTAGCCCACCTGCGGCGTGAATATCCGGGCCGGGCCATCAGCGCGGAGCTGCTGCCCCTCACGGACATCATCGACCTGGAGGAGGTGAAGACTAAGGTTGAAACCTGGCTGCTGGCGCACCGCGAGCACGAGCTCGCCATATTCTTCTCGCCGGGGGCCAGCATCATGCAGGTAGCATGGTATATCTGCCACACTACCCTGAACCTGCGCACCCGTCTGCTGCAAACCCGCGATGCCAAATTTGTAAAGGATGGCTGGCAGGGTCTGGTGGAAATCGTGGTCGAACGGTCACAGGCCCCGGTAACCGCCATTATCGGCCAGCAACTGCTGGACGAGCCAAAAGCCCAGTATTCTTCTGGGGCAGGACACCTGCTGACGCCAACACTGCGCGCCGTGTACCGCCGCGCCTATCTGGTAGCTAAAACCGACGACGTGACCGTGCTAATTCGGGGCGAAAGCGGAACAGGCAAAGAGCAGCTGGCGCGCTATGTGCACGAGGAGTCGGCGCGGGCCGGGCAGCCCTACCTGGTGCTGAACTGTGCGGCGCTGACGGACAGTGTGCTGGAATCGCGACTGTTCGGCCATAAAAAAGGAGCCTTCACCGGGGCTGACCGGGACGCGAAGGGCCTGTTTGAGCTGGCCGATGGCGGCACCATTTTTCTGGATGAGATAGGTGACATCTCACCCGCCGTGCAGATGGCCTTGCTGCGGGTGCTGCAGGAAAAGGAGATTCAGCCGCTGGGTGGTTCGCCACGCAAGGTGGATGTGCGGGTAGTGGCGGCCACCAACGCCGCCCTGGAGGAGTGCTGCCGCCAGGGCCGCTTTCGCTGGGACCTGTACTACCGGCTGGCGGTGGCAGAGCTGGAGCTGCCGGCGCTGCGCAACTGGCCCTTGCCGGAACGCGAGGCGCTGCTCGACCACTTGCTTGAAAACCGTCGCCAGGCCCTGAAGCGCCCAACGCCACTGCGGTTGGCGGCCGCGACCCGGCAGCTGCTGCTTGGGCACACCTATCAGGGCAACATCCGAGAGCTGGAGAATTTGTTGACTACCGTGTACGTGTTCACCGAAGGTCAGGAGCTGGTGCAGCCCGCCGACTTGCCCCGCCGCCTGCGGGAGCCCGCCCCGGCGGGGCACTCGCTGCGCCTGGCCGATGTGGAGCGGGAGCACCTGTTGCGGGTGATGGCCTTAAAGAACAATGTGGTGCGCCAAGCCGCTTTAGCGTTGGCAATTGATGAGCGGACGTTAGCTGCCAAGCTCAATAAATACAAGCAAGAGCTAGGATAACACCTCATTACATGTGGTGTCTATAGCAAATATTGCGGCATGTGTTTTAGGCACAAACCACTTTAAGAGCATTCAAAGGCTGTTTTTTGGTTTGGCCCATTTGTAGCAACAGGGATTACATCAGACTGCCTGCGGCGGCTCTCCTACTTGGACGGGTGAAACACCGACAGCCTGAAAACCCTAATACCTCACTTGCTGCGCCGCTATGAAGCAAAAAACCATTGCCTTCCAGTTTGAACGATGCCTGGAAACCAATGATCACGCTCAGACGCTGTGCAAAAGCTTCTTAAAGCACGGCTACGCCATCTATATCGTGACGGGCCTGCCGGAGCAGGAGTTTGCCGACTATATCTGCGACTTTGCCTTGGATACCGGCATCTATCATAAGAATATCCTTTTCAGGAAGAGTGGTGGCTGCGGCAACCCGGTTGAGCAACTGAAGCTCACGCTTTTCTTCAGTGCCAATGAGTTCGAGGTGCGGGCCCTGAATGAGGGAACCCCGCGCCCCGTGGCTTGCCACCTGCCCTATGCGCAGCCGGAGAAGTAGCCAACCCCTACCACCGAAACCTACTACCTCCCCTATTGCGCGACATGCTGCACTCCCTGACTCACCGTTTTCTTTTTTTCGCTTTGGTTTTTGGCGGGTTGTTGTTGGGAATGACAGGCCCTGGGCAGGCCCAACCGGGCAAGGATACCCCGGAAGGCAGCGCGGCGGCCCGGTATCGTCGGCTGGACCGGTTTGCCCGGGAACTGCCCGAACAGCAGGCCACTACCGTGGCGCAGCTGGCGCGCAGCCTGGCAGCGGCCGCTCACTCGGATGATGACAAAGCGCGACTCATTTTCGCCTGGCTGGCCTACCACGTAGCATATGACACCGATTACCTGCGGGGAATCCGTGGGCAGAGCTACTCTCCTAAGGAAGTGCTGCGCACCCGGCACTCCATCTGCCAAGGCTACGCGGACCTATTCACGACGCTGGCCCGGCTGATGCAGGTGCCGGCCCACACGGTAAGCGGGTACGCCCGCACCAGCATGGCCGACGGCCTGCCTTCGGAGCCTAACCACGCCTGGAACGTGTACCTGGCCAACGGCAAATGGCACCTGGCCGACCCAACCTGGGCAGCGGGAGCTGTCGGGGCGGATTTTCGCTTCATCCCAGCGTTCAATCCGCTTTGGTTTGACACCACGCCAGCGGCATTTGTTTTTTCGCACGTGCCCCAGGACAGCACGCGGCAGCTGCTGAAGCCCTGCGTAAAAGCGGAGCAAGTGTACCGCTGGCCGTTTATCGAGCACGAGCTGCTGAGTCGGGGCGTGAGCGGAGCAGCGCTGCTCCGGGCGTTGGGCCGGAGCCGGCAAGCCGATGCCGGGGGCCTACCGGCATGCTTTCCCTCACCGTTTGAGGCGCAGATAGAGCAGGTGCCGCTACGCGCGGAGCTGGAGCCGCGCCGGGCGGTGGTGTTCCGGTTCTCGGTGCCTGAGGGTACGGAAATAGCCATCGAAAATGGGGGGCGTACGCAGGTGCTGCAGGCAACCGGCGCCTTTCGGGAGGGCACGCTGCGGCCGGAGCCGGGCCCGCTCAAGGTGCTGCTGTGGTCGCGCAAAGACTCCTACTGGCGCTATTCGCTGCTACAGTACCAAGTGGCCCCGGTGCTGCCGCTGCGGGAGCTGCGACGCCGGTTCCCCGACCCTGATAACGTGGCCTATATGGTGCGGCAGCGGGCGCAGTGGCCAAGCGTGGCGGTGACGCAGGTAAATTAATTTGCCAGAGCTGCTTATCCCGAAGGGTCCGGCTTGTAACTTGGCCAAGCTATTCTCCTGGCAGATTTAGCCATATTTCTTTACTGCAGCAGGTTACTTCTACTTCCGGCCGCTACGACTCTGGCCCACTTTTCTATGCAACGAATAGAACTTGACAACTTCCGGGTATTCGGCTCGCCTGCCGGCTTCGACCTGGCCCCGGTAACGGTGCTGACGGGTAAGAACAACTCGGGTAAGTCGTCGCTGATAAAGGCCTTCCTAGTACTGGCCGACTACCTAGAGCAGGAAGACCAGACGGTGCTGCGGCTGGACGGAAAACGTGCTTCCAGGCACCGGATTAGTGACTGGGAAAACATGGTAAACTGGGATTCCGGCCAATCTGAAAACCTCAAGTTTGGCTATGTCCGCAATGGCGTTGAGGTAAGCTACGAGTTTGAGTACGAGGGCGAAGGCCTGCCCCCGCACTTGTACCAGTTTCGGCTTACCGTACCGGGAGTCGACCGGCTGACGATGCGCAGCATAAGCGGGGGCGAAGGCTACCAGCTGGATGTGTCGCAGAAGCTGATTGATTACCTGACGGGGGGTACTGAAATCCAGAAGCGCATTCTGGAAGCGGCCAGCTACCCGCAGCGGATTGAGGCGTTGCGCGAGGAGCTGCTGACCCTGCAAGCAACCATTGATAATTGGGAGGCCGGTGACCAAGCGGGTGATTTTCAGCAACAGCTGCAGAAACGGCAAAAGACTGAAACAGCTATCCAAAATCTGGAGGCTTTGGCCACCCAGTCTGGCTCTGTGGCCGGCATCTTCTTTCAGGCGGAAGTTTGGGTAAAAGAGGCCGGGACAAAGCCGACTATTCCGGGATTGATTCAGGCAGCGCTGTACAGCTACGTTACGGAGAATTCTGCCCCGGCAGAAGATGAGCTTCCCGAAGAGGAGTATGACGAAGCCTTTGATGACATTTTCAGCGTGCTGGATGAGGAGGAAGAGGTGAGCCAGGAAGCGCTTGAGATGGCAAAAGAAAAGCGACGCCAAGTGATAGCCGAACGCAACCAGGAGCGGCGGACGCTGGAACTGAGTAAGGAGCAGTCGTACCGCACGCTGGTGCGATTCAGCGACGTGGTGCTCTACCACATCAAGTTTCCCATGGAACACCTGGGGGCCAACCGTACCCATCAGGCCCGGCTTTATTTAACGGGCAACGGTCATTCAGACATCAGCACCATCGCCAATAACTACCACCGCTTGGGGGTATTTGCGGGCGGCGGGGCCGACACTTTTCTTACCAAGTGGCTGGATAATTTTGGCATTGGCGAACGAGCGGTTACCGAAACAGTTGATAATGTGGCCATTCGTATCGGCGTTATCAAGAACGGACGGTACGTCAATCTGGCGGACCTCGGCTTTGGGGCCGGGCAGATACTGACGGTGCTGCTGCAGATAGCGACACTTATTCAGGAATACGAATTGAGCGGAGTAGAGCGCCGGATGACGGCTAAATTTAATCCGACCATTGTACTGATTGAAGAGCCGGAAGCCAATTTGCATCCGCAGTTTCAATCGACGCTGGCCGAGTTGTTTGCTTCGCTCGCGCAGTCGGACTACGGCCTGCAGTTCGTGCTGGAGACGCACTCCGAGTACCTCATCCGCAACATTCAGGTACTGGTGAAGGAAACCGGCGGCAACGTGTTGGAGCGTCAGCGCCTGGTGTTTGGGCGGACCGAGGTGACAGCGCACAAAGAGGAAATGCCGCTTTTCAAAGTGTATTACCTGGACCAGCCCAGCGAGGGCAATGGCTACCAGCACGGCCACGAAATGCGCTTGCGCGAAGACGGGATGTTCATGGATGAGTTTGGCGAAGGGTTCCTCATGAATGAATCCGCTAACCTGGCCTTTAAGCTATTCTAAGTCATGACGGTATTCTTCGACAAAGCCAACCTGGAAGCCCTACTGCGCACACATGGCCAAGCAGGGCAAGCCGAAACACTAAAGATGTTGCGTGGTGAGGTGGACGTGGCAATCAACTTCACTATGCAGGACGTGATGGCATCGGGAGCTAGCCGTGATGTGCTAAGCAAGTTTGTAGGACAGATGACGGTCGGCCGGAAGCAAACAAAATTTCGGTTTATGCAGCCAGCTTATCCCGCCCGGCCCATTACCCTGACGTTCTACACGCAGCCTCTCTCCCACCGGAGGCCGGTGGTGATGGCCGACGATACCGAAATGGCCGGATGCAAAGCGGCAGGTACATGCTTAGTGGGTACGGTTGGCGACGAGTTACCCGCTTTAAGTCGGTTGCACCGGGGCGACAAATACAAGTTTTCTACTCCCCTGACTATTGGCAATGGCAACGGGCAGTTTGCTAGTTGGCAGCAGCTGACGCCGCTGGTGCTGCCCTTCCACGACCTGATACTGCACGACCGGTACCTGCTGCGGCAGTCGTGGGCGGTGCGGCATAACTACCCGCTGCTGCTGGAAGCCTTGGTGCGGGGCCGTCGCGGTAAGCTCAATATTGTGCTGATGACGTTGGAGCCGGAGCGTGATAATACTGACTCAGTAGATTACACTGAATTGCGGCGAATGACGAAAGAGGTGGTAACCGCCGAAACGGGGGAGGAACCAAATTTCACGGTGGTTTGGGGAGAAAATGGTCACGATGTGCGCCACGACCGCCACATCTTCACCAACTACCAATGGCTGGCCTCGCACGACTCGTTCAACTACTTTAATTCCAACGGCAGTATTCGGTCGGAGGCCGACACACTGACACTACACAATCTGGCCGATAGCGAGTTGCGGCAGCAAGCAGATGAGCTGCTTTCCCGCATTCAGGGGCGTATAACGGCCCTATTAGCCGATGATAGTGCCTTTGTGGAAGGCGACCGGGCATCCTCTTTTCTGACTTTTTAACTTATTCGACTCGTGGCCTCGCAGAGTCCGCGCTACTGTATGTCTGACCAACGACCTAACATAGATTTCCTGTACCGCATCACGAACGACGTGCTGTGGAATACTTTCCGCAAAAACGAAATCGGCGACGTGATGCTGCCGTTTGTGGTGCTGCGCCGGCTCGACTGCATTTTGGAGCCTCAGAAGGCGGCCGTGCGGGCGGCGTATGAGCAGTTTAAAGACAAGGTAGCTCCTGACCGGCTGGGGCCCATTCTGATGAAGGCGGCCGGGCCGGAAAACAAGCTTAAGTTCTACAACCACTCGGCCTACGACCTGCGCAAGCTGGCCGAAGACCCCGGCAATGTGGAAATGAACTTCCGCAACTACGTAAACGGCTTCAGCGCCAATGTGCAGGACATTCTGGAAAACTACCAGCTCGACAAGGTGGTGGTGCGGCTCGTGAAAAACGGCCTGCTCTACCAGCTGGTGCAAGCCATCAGCCGGGTCGATTTGCACCTGAGTGCGGTGAGCAACCACGACATGGGCTACGTGTTTGAGGAGCTGATACGCATTGCCAACGAGCAGAGCAACGAGACGGCGGGTGAGCATTTCACGCCGCGCGAGGTCATTAAACTACTGGCTTCTATTATTTTCAGCACTGAGAAAGAGGAGCTGCGTGACCCCACACACATCCGCACCATCTACGATTTGGCCTGCGGCACTGGCGGCATGCTCACGCAGTCGAAGCTCTTTATTGCCGAGGAGCTGGGTGGCAAAGCGGAGGTTCGCATTTTCGGGCAGGAGATTAACGAGCAGTCGTACGCCATTGCCAAATCGGACCTACTGATTACGGGCGAAGACCCCAACAACATCCGGCACGGCAACTCCTTTACCGAGGACCGGTTTCCGGGGGCGAAGTTCAACTACATGCTGGCCAACCCGCCCTACGGCGTGAGCTGGAAGCGTGACGAGCTGTACCTGAAGCACGAGGCTCTGAACCCGGAAGGGCGCTTCGCGGCGGGGCTGCCGCGCTCCTCGGACGGACAGTTTCTGTTTATTCAGCACCTCATCAGCAAGATGGAAGACCCGGCGCAGGGCGGGTCGCGCATCGGCATCGTGACGAACGGTTCGCCGCTGTTTACGGGCGACGCGGGCTCGGGCGAGAGCGAAATCCGGCGCTGGATTATTCAGAACGACTGGCTGGAAGCGGTAGTTGCCCTACCGTCGGAAATCTTCTTTAACACGGGCATCTTCACTTACCTCTGGATACTGAGCAATAAGAAGCCAGCCAAGCGCCAAGGCAAGGTGCAGCTCATTGATGCTCGCGAGCAGTGGGTGCCGATGAAAAAGAGCCTCAACAACAAGCGCAAGAAGATTTCGGAAGAGCAGATAAAGACGGTGACGGACCTCTACACGGCCTTTGAGGAAGGGCCGCTGGTGAAGATATTCCCCAACGACTTTTTTGGCTACTACCAGGTTGTGGTGGAGCAGCCCGAATACGACGCCAAAGGCAAGGCGGTGCTCGACAAGAAAACCGGCCGGCCCAAGCCCGACAAGAAGAAGCGCGACTACGAAAACATTCCCCTCAGCGAGAACATCCAGGCCTACCTGGAGCGCGAGGTGAAGCCCCACGTGCCCGAGGCCTTCCTGGATATGAGTCAGACGCGCATCGGCTATGAAATTAACTTCACCAAGTACTTCTACCAGTACCAGCAGCCCGAAAGCTCGCAGAACCTCAAAGCGCAGATTCTGGAGTTGGAACGCAACATCGACGGGTTGCTACACGAAATTTTGGCCGATTAGTAGGGATGAACAAGTACGAAAAAACCAAGTCTTCGGGCCTTGATTGGTTGGGGGATATACCAAGCCATTGGCAGGTAAAAAGGCTAAAGAATATTGCTCGCATTAATCCGCTCAAGAATATTGCAGATGATGCGGACGACGTGACGACTTTTCTGCCGATGGAAAAAGTCAGTGAGAAAGGCGAAATAGATTGCAGCTTAAAACGGCCGGTAAAAGACCTGCTTAATGGCTTCACGTATTTCGAGAAAAACGATATTATTCTGGCTAAGATCACACCGTGTTTCGAGAATGGCAAAGGCGCTTACCTAGACAAATTGGATACGCCTTTTGGGTTTGGCTCAACCGAATTTCATGTCATTCGAACCCTGGAAAAGCTTGATGCGACGTTTCTCTATTATGTAACGACGTCCAATCTATTTCGGGATTTGGGCGAGGCATCCATGACAGGTTCTGGTGGCCAAAAACGGGTTCCTACGTCATTCGTGGAGAACTTCCCGCTGGCATTTCCTCCCCTCCCCGAGCAGCGCGCCATTGCCGCCTACCTCGACCAAAAAAACCGCCCAGCTCGACACGCTGCTGACGCAGAAAGAAACCCTGCTGCAGAAGCTGCACCAGAAGCGGCAGGCCCTCATCGACGAAGCCGTGACGCAGGGGCTTGACCGGGCTGCTCCGCGCAGGCCGTCCGGCGTGGGCTGGCTAGGGGATGTGCCCGCGCACTGGGAGTTAAAGAAGTTGAAGTATTGCGTTCAACTTAACAGCAACGAAACGGAAGATGATGGCACCGGATTACGCGTTGCACTAGAAAACATTGAAAGTAAAACAGGTTGCTACATTTCAACGGAAACCGCGCCGTTTGAAGGTCCCGGCAATTCGTTCAAGGCTGGCGATGTGCTCTTCAGTAAGCTACGCCCCTATTTGGCTAAAGCATTGTTAGCCCCACAAAATGGCGTAGCTGTTGGAGAAATACTGGTGTTATCGCCAATGGAAGAAATGCTCCACAGTTCCTTCCTACTCAATCGTGTTTTGTCACCTGGCTTTATTGAAGAAGTAGACAGCTCTACTTATGGTTCTAAAATGCCAAGAGCAAGCTGGAAGTTCATTGGGGAAATGAAAATCCCTGTTCCTTCTTTGAAAGAACAACAAGCTATTGTTGATTTTATCGAAGTCAAAACCAGCAAAATAAATGAGGCCACGGCCGCCATTCACGCCCAAATTCAAACCCTGAAAGCCTACCGCCAGTCGTTGATTTCGGAAGTGGTAACGGGAAAGGTAGACGTGCGCCCGGCTGTGCTGGCCCCCGAGGCCGACCTGCCGCTGTGGCAGCAGTAGCACCAGGGGCGCAGCGCTTTCATTTTAATTTCTATCCGGCTCGGCCTTACCCCGTGCCCTACAACTTGACCTATGGCCAGCGGCACGCAGGAAAAAGACCTGGAACAGGACATTGAGAATTACCTCCTCGCCCACGGCTACTTACAGGTAGCGCCGCAGGCATATTCGCCGGAGCTAGGCCTGGTGCCGACGGAGGTAATGGCCTTCCTGCAAAGCACGCAGCCCAAGGCCTACGATGCGCTGGTAGCTCAATACGGCCCCGACAATACGCCGGGCCAGATTTTGCAGCGGCTGGCCAAGCAGATTCAGGACAAGGGCGTGCTGCCCGTTCTGCGCGAAGGCTTCAAAATAAGTGGGCAGAAGCTGCGCCTGGCCTACTTCCGCCCCGCCAGCGGCCTCAACCCCGAGCATGAAACCTTGTACCAGCAAAACCGCTTCGGGGTGATGCGGCAGGTGCGCTACGCCACCATCAAGAAAGACGCCGATAATTCCGTGGACCTGGTGCTGACCCTGAACGGGCTGCCCCTGCTCACGGCCGAGCTGAAAAATGCCCTCACCGGCCAGTACATCAGCGACGCCATGCGGCAGTACAAGGAAGACCGCAACCCGCAGGAGCCGCTGTTTCAGTACCGGCGCTGCCTGGTGCATTTTGCCGTGAGCACTGAGCAAGTGTACATGACCACCAAGCTGGCCGGGGCGGGCACCTTCTTCCTGCCCTTCAACCAGGACGTGGTGAACCCACCCAACCCAACCGGCTTTGCCACCGCTTACCTCTGGGAGGAAGTGTGGGCGCCGGACTCGCTGCTGGAGCTGGTTCAGCACTTCGTGTTTGAGCAAACCACCGAGGAGCAGGTGTATAACGACAAGAAGGGCGAGCTGGAGATGCAGCGGAGCACGCGGCTGCTGTTTCCGCGCTACCACCAGCGGCGGGCCGTGCGCCGGCTGCTGGCGGCGGTGCAGGCCGAGGGCGCGGGCGGGCGCTACCTCATCAAGCACTCGGCCGGCTCGGGCAAGAGCAACACGCTGAGCTGGCTAGCCCACCGGCTGGCCAATTTCTACCAGCACCCCGCCGATGCCCGGCCGCTGTTCGACTCTGTGATAGTGGTGACAGACCGCCGTCTGCTCAACAAGCAGCTTTCCGACAACGTGAAGGGCTTCGAGCAAACCACGGGCGTGATATTTCAGGTGCAGGATAGTACGCCGAGCGCTGAGCTGAAGCAGGCCATTGAAGACGGCCGCCGGCTGATACTGACCACGCTGCAGCGGTTCCCGGTCATTTCGGCCACCATCGCGCAGGTGCCCGGCCGCCGCTACGCCGTGCTGATAGACGAGGCCCACAGCAGCCAGAGCGGCGAAAGCGCCCGCCACCTCAAAAAAGCGCTTAGCCTGGAAGAAGCCGCGGAGGTCGAAGCCGACGAGCCCACCCTGGAAGACCTGGTGCTGGCCGACATCGCCAGGACCGGGCCGCAGCCCAACGTGTCGTTCTTTGCCTTCACGGCCACGCCCAAGCCCAAGACGATAGAGCTGTTTGGCACCCGGCAAAACGGTAAGGTGGAGCCCTTCGACGAGTACACCATGCGTCAGGCCATCAAGGAAGGCTTTATTCTGGATGTGCTGCGGGCCTACACCAGCTTAAAGCGCTACTACAAGCTGGCCACCAAGGCCGTGGAACTCGACGACAAGGAGTACGAGAAAGGCCCGGTGGTGCGGCTGCTGAGCCAGTTTGTGGACCTCACCGACCACGCCATCGAACTGAAAACCCGGCTCATGCTGGCCCATTTTCAGCAGCACACCCAAAAGGCCATTAAGGGCCGGGCGCGGGCCATGGTGGTCACCCGCTCGCGCCTGCACGCCGTGCGCTACAAGCGCAAGTTTGACGAGGTGATGCAGGGCATGGGCCTACCCTACCGGGCACTGGTGGCGTTCTCGGGCACCGTGAGCGACCCCGACACCGGCGAAGACTACACCGAAGTCGGCATGAACAGGCTCGATGGCAAAGCCAGCATCGAGGCGGCGCTGAAGCTGCCACAGTTCCGCCTCCTGATTGTCGCCAACAAGTTTCAGACCGGCTTCGACGAGCCCCTGCTTCACACCATGTACGTGGACAAGAAGCTGGGCGGCATCAACACCGTGCAGACGCTGAGCCGGCTCAACCGCACCACCCGCCACAAAGACGACACCCTGGTGCTGGACTTCGTGAACGAACCGGCCCAGGTGCAGGAAGACTTCCAGGGCTACTACCACCGTAACCTGATGGCGGAGGAAGCGCAAACCGACCCCAACGCCCTCTACGACGTGCAGGACCAGCTGATGGCCGTGCCCGTGGTGCGCGAAGAAGACCTGGACCGCTTCGCCGAAATCTACCTGCAGAACACTGACAACCTGCACCTGCTCCAACCGCTGCTGGACAGCTGCGTGGGTCGCTTTCTGGCCTTGGAGGAGGATGCACAGAACCACTTCCGCGCCGCTGCCGGCGAGTATGTGCGCCTGTACCGCTTCCTGAGCCAGCTGATTACTTTCAAGGATGTGGACCTGGCCAAGCTCTATTACTTGTTGAGCCATCTGGTTAAAAAGCTGCCCGCCGAGGGCTCGAAGCTGCCCCGCGAAGTGCTGAACGACGTGAAGCTGGACTCCTACAAAATTCTGGAGCAAGGCACCCAAAAGCTGGGCCTGGAAGAAGAGGACGGCCCCTTACAGGGCCTGACGCCCGGGGGCGGCAGTAGCGGCGGCAGCGAGGAAGTGTACGACTACCTGTCGGCCATCATCAAAACCCTGAACGACACCTTCGGCCTGGAGCTGACGGAATCCGACAAAGTTGACTTCGAGGTCATCCGCACCAAGGTAGAAGCCGACACCGACCTGGCCGGCGCCTTCAAGGCCAACAACTCCGAGCAGAACATCGAGGCGAAGTTCAGCGAGGTGCTGGACAATGCGCTGCTGGATTTCATTGACACCAAGCTGGAGCTCTACAACAAGCTGAGCGAAGACAAAGCCAATGCGCAAATGAAGCGGCTCTGGTTCAAATCCATGCTGGCGCAGCGCTTGGGTGGTGGTGGCACGGCGCGGGGCGCGGCAATATGATGGTCAGGGCACAGCGGAGGCTACAAAAAGAAATTAAAGAGCCCCGATAATCCCGCAGCAAGCAGCTATTTTTCCGGTTAAATCCAAAGACGAGGTTTACTAATCTGATTTAATTTATACCCGATTGAAGCAAGATGACCAATACGCTGCGTGCCTGCGTGCGCAGCTCGTGGAGCCTCTGCGCCAGCGCTGGGCCCTCGACGCCGTGCCCTTGACGGAATTTGAATGGCTGAACGCCGCGCTGCTCGTGCGCCACCGGCAGCAGTGCGCCTCGGACCGGCCCAAGCCTCTGTTTGTGGCACTGCCCGCGCACGGCGAAGACCTGAGCGCCGGGCTGCGAATGGCTGCCACGGCCGCCTGGCTTGTGGGCCACGAGCCGCCGGTGGGGGCAGCAACCCCTTACCTAAAGCCGGGCGACCACGTGCTGCACGATGAAACCATCTGGAAAGTGGAGGCAGCGCCTGACCAAGCTGGCAAGGCAGCCCTGCGGCGGGTAAGCGACAACCGGGCCCGAACGGTAGTAGCCGCCGACTGCCGGAAGCTGGCGGCGCCCTTCGAGTTTGCCGGCTTATTGGACGACAACCGGGCCGGGTTTCGGTACGTGCAGTACCAGGCGTGGCTGGAGAAGCTGCTGGCGGGCACCCGGCAGGCTCAACGCCTGTTTCGGATGGCCGACAAGGACAGTCTGCCCCGCCCGCACGACGGCCTTACTATTCTGGTGGCCCCGCCCGATGCTTTCCGGCATTTTGAAGAAGTGGTGCTGCAAAAAGTGCCCGGCCTGCCCCTGTGCTGGACGCGGCGCACCAACGGCATCAGCAGCAAGCAGGTTTGGGGGCTGCCCTTCGCCGCGTCCATCAACGTGGTTGCTTCGCTGACTGAAGCGCTGGAGCTGCGGAAGCAAGCCCGGTTTGCCAACATTAAAAAGTGGCACCTGAGCGTAGTGGGCAAAGCCGCCGTAGGCAACTCGCTGAAAGTGGCCCAGCTGGTGCAAGCCTACGAGAGCCGGCACTGGGCCAGCCTCACCTTCTGGGGCCCTGACCTGGGCGTGGGTGAAACTCCCGGCTGCGTGGTGTGGCCGTGGTCGCGCACCGAAACCCAGGGCCCGCGCCACCGCCCCGACCCGGTGCAGCTGACTGCCGTGCCCCTGCCCGCCCCGCCCGCGCCCGACCTGGCCGCACTGGTGGCCGCGGTGCAACGGGTGCTCGACGCGCTGGGGCAGGTGACGGAAGCCGCTCCTCTACCGGTGCGCCTGCCCTTAGTGTGGCACCTGCTGCACCGCTGCCTGCGCAACCCGCTGCCCCCGGCCGGCACCAACAGCCACGCGCGCGCCTACCTGGCCGAGCTGAGCCGAAAGGTTGCGGAGTGCCTGGACAGCGAGGAGCTGGAAGATGCCTTCGACGATGCCAACCGCTGGCGCGACCTGAAACCCGCCCGCGCCGCCCTGCAAGCTGCCTTTGCCGACCTGCTTGCCTATTTCCAGCAGCACAGCCCCAAATACGATACACTCCGGGAGCTGGCCACCGAGGCCCTGGACGAGGGCCGGTCCGTGGTGCTGGTAGCTGACCGCGAAACGCTGACGGCCACACAAGCCGTGTGGCGCGGCGTGCGCGGGGTAGAAGTACTTCCGCTGCTGAACGGGCCTGATAACGTACGTCAGCGCCTGCGCAAGAGCTTGTTCGCGGCCAACACGGTGCTGCTGGTGCCCTTCCTTTTCAACCGCGACCAGCTGGCCGAGCTGCAAACCGCGCCCTGCCCCGTGCAACTGGTGCTGCTGGCCGGCGTGGAAGACGGACTGTATGCCCGCACGCTGGCCAGCCTGCGCCAGCAGGAGCAGGCGCAGCTTCGTGCCGGGGGCCGGGCCACCGTGCTGGGCCTGAGCTACGAGCAACTGGTGCCGGATACCGGGGCAATTGGTAAAGGAGGCACCTCACCGGGCGGCTCAAATGAGAAGGATTCCACCGCACCCGGCCAGCTCGATTATTTTGATGAGCTGTATGCCGTGGGCGAAGCCCGCTACACCAGCGAGCGGCAGCGCGGCCGGGCCAGCGGCCAGCTCTTTGCCCTCGCCTTCGCCGATGGCTACCGTACCGAGCTGGATGGCCATACGCGGGTGCTGCGGCGCGAGCCTGGCGAAACGGCGGCCGGCACCACCGACCTGGTTCCCTGCCAGGTGGATGAGCTGCAGGATGGCGACCGGGTCATCTTCTATGAAAACGACCAGCCGAAGCTCATCGCCCAGATTTTGCGCCAGCACGACCGCAACGGCCTAGTTCGGCGCATCGATCAAGCCTCGGCGGTGTGGCAGGAAGCTTTGCAGCAATTGGCCGCGCATTACCCCAGCACCTCGGCGCTCTACGCCGCGCTGCAGGTGCGCGGTGGGCTGGATGTAGGGCCTCAAACGCTGCGCAGCTACCTGGATGGCAAGCGGCGCTTCCCCGGTGACCCCACTACGCTGCCCGCGCTGCAAAAGCTGGCCCGGCATGTGGACCTCATGGATTGCCACCTGCTACAGCCCGGCGAGGCGGAAGAGGTGCGCCACTGCCGCAGCAAGTTTCATCAGCTGAGCATTGCGCTGGGCAAGGGTCTCAGCGATGAGGTGCTGCGCTATCGGCTGACCGGGGCCAAAGGCAGCCTGCTGAGCAAGCTGGAGCCCGATACCCTGGAGCTGGTGCTGCTGAGCGCCGTGGAACGCACCGTGTACCGCATCAGCCCAAGATAACCCTCTCCGAAATCGTCATTCCTCTTTTTTCCAAGCAGAGCCATGCCAACTGCCGCTGCACCGCGCGACTTCTTTACCCACCGTCTCGAAAGCTCGCTGCTGGGGCCGGGCAGCGACACCTATACAGGTGACCCGGCAACCGAAGTGCTGGATGATTTTCCCTTGCAGCGCTACTACACCGGCATTCTGTTTCCCGACCGGGCCGCTGAGCAGGACCCCGGCACGGACGAGGAAGAATACGCCAAAGCCGAGCTGGCCGATGAGCCGGAAGACGCCGAAGACAGCGAGCCCAACGGGGCCGAAATATACCCCGAGGCCGGCGTAGCCACCGATGATGCGCCGGCCCCGGTGCCCGCCGACGCCTCCGAAGCCCGGGATGAGTATGCAGCCGCCAACCATTACTTCCCGAGCAACCTGGGCCTGACCTGCTGCGTGCCTGCAACGTCCGGGCAGCTGCGCGTAACGGTGCGGGGTGCCAGCTACCGGCCCTGGCAGGCAAGCCGCGACCAACTGGCGGTGCAGCTGGCTCCGAACGAGTGGGAGCGACTGCGAGCGGCGCTATCCGAAACGCTGCGGCAGAAGCTGGCTTACGACGAGACAAGCATAACGCTGACGCTGGTGGCCGCCCTCAAGGGCAACAGCCGCCGCAAACGAAGCGATGATTTTGCCGAAGTCGACCGCCTGGGGGCCAAAACCAGCGAGTTGCGCAACAGCCCCGGCGTAGCGGCCCTCGACAAGCTGCTGCGCCCCGCTAACCGCCTCTGGCAGCGTCTGCCCTTTGAATGGACGTTTCTGGCTGACCTCAACCAACCGGAAGTAAAATATACCGCCGGGGCCGAAGGCCCGGAAGGGTTGGTCTGCTGGGTAAAAACCTACACCGTCGCTGCCGAGCCCCAGCGCGGAGAGCCAGCCCGGCGCTACGTCAAGCTACTAGTGCACAATGCCGTGGAGCGACACCCGGCGCGCGAGTTCAGCAATGCCAACGAGAAGCTGAACAAAAAAAGCCGGTTTCAGGTGAGCGTGGCGGCCAACCTTCCCGATGGCGCCGCGCTCCTGCCCTACAAGCCCGATTTCAACCGCTTCACGGCCGGCGACCAGGAAGCGGCCATTCTAAATTATCAGTACCGCGACTGCCCCTCCTACGGCATCGGCCACGGCGCGGCGGCGGCCTGGGAAGGCAACCCGGCCAACCCACCCACGATGCTGCGCTCTACGTTCCTGCCGACGGTGGACGTGCCCGGCGTGAGCACGGTGCTGCGGCCCGCCGCCACCGCCGCGCAGGACCAGGCGATGAAAGAAGTGCTGGACCTGCGCAACCTTTCGCACTGGGGCGAGGCTGCCTACCCCGCCAATCGCCTGCAGGAACTCCTGACGTTGTTCCTGGATGAGTATGCGGCCTGGACGCGCCGCCAGGCCTCCGAGGCCCGGCAGGAACCCGTGAACGAGGACTGCTACGCTCCGCTGCTGGCAAATCAGGCCGAAGCCCTGGAACGGATGCGCCACGCGGTGGCGCTCCTGGGCCGTGACCAACGCGTACTCGAGGCCTTCCGCCGGGCTAACACGGCCATGCTGTTGCAGATGATAATATCGGATGACCTGGCCTACGCCGGTGAGCCCAAACCCTACGACGATTTCCCGGAGCACTACGCCGCCACGAATTATACCGAGCTGGAAGGGTTTCGCAACCATCCGGGGCGGCGGGCACGAGGGGGCGGCCATATTCCGTTCAGCTACCGGCCTTTTCAGCTGGCTTTTCTGC
Source organism: Hymenobacter sp. DG25B (assembly GCF_000801315.1). Taxonomy (NCBI): domain Bacteria; kingdom Pseudomonadati; phylum Bacteroidota; class Cytophagia; order Cytophagales; family Hymenobacteraceae; genus Hymenobacter; species Hymenobacter radioresistens. The sequence continues at coordinate 87,104 of NZ_CP010055.1, forward strand.
TCATGAGCCTCAACTCGGTGACGGTGAATGAGGCGCGGGACGCGGAAGCACAAGGCACGGCCGGGCAGCTACCGGACCGGGAACTGGTGGACCTCATCTGGTTTCCGACCGGAGGCGGCAAAACCGAAGCCTACCTGGCCGTAACCGCGCTGGCCATTATCTGGCGTCGCTGGCACGGGGGCGAGCGCGGGCAAAAGGGGGTGGCCGTAATGATGCGCTACACCCTGCGCCTGCTCACCACGCAACAGTCGGAGCGGGCCAGCCGGCTGATGTGCGCGCTGGAGTTTCTGCGCACGATGTGGCGCGACGCGGCCGGCCGAAAGGTGCTCGGGCGCGAGCCACTTACCCTGGGGCTGTGGGTAGGCCAGGCTACTACGCCCAATACCCGCGCTGAAGCCGGGCAAGCCTACGAGGAGTTGCTGGAAGAAATCCGGCAAACGAATTACCAGTTAAACCGGCCCAAAACGAAGGCTAAAGCAAAAGAATATACCCGCAAGCCCAGCTTTCAAAAGAATGTGTTTCAGCTGGCCTCCTGCCCGTGGTGTGGCTGCGAGACTATTAGCGTTCAGCGCGGGCAATACCACACCGGCTTTGATGCCACCGGCCAGCTCACCTGCCTGAACGAGCGCTGCCACTTCGGCCAGCGCGATGCAGCGGGGCAGGCTATTCACCCAGTGCCGGTAAGCGTAGTAGACGAAGAGCTGTATAAGCACCCGCCCACGCTGCTCTTTGCCACGGTTGATAAGTTTGCCATGCTGCCCCACAAGGAGAAAGCCGGCCTGTTCTTCCGGCAGGCAGGCACGGCTCCTCCCGGGCTCATCATTCAAGACGAACTGCACCTGTTGAGCGGCCCCTTGGGCTCGCTGACTGGGCTGTTTGAGCGCGTGGTGAAGGAGCTGTGCACCGACCCGCTGGGCCAGCGCCCTCCCAAGATAATTGCCTCGACGGCCACCACCCGCAATACGGCCGCCCAGGTGCGGGCCCTGTACGACCGGCCGGTATCCATTTTTCCGCCGGCGGGCATTCGCTACGACGACTCGTTTTTTGCCTACAACACCAGCGAGAGCCAGCGCCGCCACGTGGGCGTGATGGCCACCGGCAAAACCAACCTGGACATGCAGCTGCAGCTGGTTTCGCTACTGCTGCTGGCCCGCACCGAGGCCTGGCGCGCCCTACGGCCCACCTACGCCACCGAGGCTGACGCCCTAACCCGCCTGGACCGCTACTGGACTCTGGTGCTGTACTACAACAGCCTGCGCGACGTGGGCAAGATGTATAACAAAGTCAGCTCGGAAGTTTTTGGCCTGCTCCAGGCCGGGCATCAGCACTTGAACCTGGACGGCCCCGGCCGGCAGTGGCCCTACTATGGTCTGATGAGCCGGACCCGGGAACTGACCAGCCGAGTGGAAAGCAACAAAATCAAGGACGCACTCCACGAGTTGGGAGAGCCGTTGAAGCTGAACGCGGCTGACAGTGAGCAGCGGCGGGTGGTAAGCGGAGTGGATTTGGTGCTGGCCAGCAATATGTTGTCGGTGGGTATTGACATCGGCCGCCTTAACCTGATGGTGCTCTGCGGGCAGCCGCGCAACAGCGCTGAATACATTCAGGCCAGCTCCCGCGTGGCGCGTACCGACCAGGGGCTGGTATTCAGCCTGCTGGATGCCAACCGGGCGCGTGAGAAATCCATCTTCGAGCAATACACCGGCTTCAACCAGACCTACTACAAGCACGTGGAGCCGCTGAGCCTGACTCCGTTCACGCCCCAAACGCTGGACCGGATGCTCAACAGCCTGCTGGTAACCTGGGTGCGGCACTACAAGGGCCAGCCGGCCGCGGCTTTCGAGCTGGAAATGGCCACCGCGCTGGGCGAACTGCTGGGCGAGCAACTAACGGAAGACCCAGCCCTGGCCGCCAACCTGCAAGCCCGCTTAGCTGTGCTGGCCAATGACTGGCTGGCCAAAAAGCAGGCCGGCCTGAGCGTGGACAAACCCCTGCACTACAAGAATAAGAAACATAATACTCCGCTTCTGAGCAAAGAGCCCGGCGAGCCGCACCACCCCAACCACTGGAACCTGCCGACCTCCATGCGGGAGGTGGATACGGAAACGACGCTGGGCTTCCGGCCCGAAGCGGAACCCGTCGCCGCCGCGCCCGCCATGCCAACGATATAGTGCCTTTTTTTTGCTAACCGATGCCTGCTACTGATTCTTTACAAACCCGCAAGCTTTGCAGCGCCTACGGCGGCGTGGGCTCGCTCATCGAGTCGCGCCTGGGTGCGCTGCGCATCCTGTCGGCCAACGAATGGCCTTACCTGCGCGGAAAGAGCCCCCGTGCCTACCGCGAGGAAAACCGCCTGAACGATATTCGCCTGCTGGCCCGCCTGCGCTGCCTGTTCCCGGAGCTGCGCCGCCTGGCCCGCATGCCCTCTAACCCGCCCCTGGCTTTTGCGGGTGCCCCCAGCCGGCCCCGGGTGGCCGTGGACTTTTTTCCGAAGTGGATGTACTGCCCCAGCTGTGCCCGCTTCGACCACCACGCCAATTGGCGCCGACAGTGGTACCTGACGGCCACCCGCAAGACGGCGTTTGAAGTAAGCCGCTTCGAGGAAGCGCCGCGTTGCGACTACTGCTTCCACAACGACAAGCTGAGCGGGCCAGCCCGCTGGCAAACGCTGGAGCAGGTACGCTTCGTGATGACCTCGCCGGCCGGCAGCATCGCCGATGTGCCGTGGCCGCACTGGGCGTTGCGGCATCGGCAGGAAAAAGAAACAGCGGCTCCCGAAGCGCCGCACGATGACGCCACTACCCCGGAGGAAGCCGGTGAAGCAAGTACCACCACGCTGGCCATGCAGCGGGATTTGCCCAAGGGCACGGAGCTGTACTACCGCACATCGGGCCGCCTGAACGACCTCAAGGGCATCACCATTGAGGCGCGGCGGCGGCTGGCCGATGGCGGCACCGAGCGCCTGGGCAGTGCCACGCTGTCGGGCTTGTTTGGCCTGCGGGTGCCGGAAACCGATATGGAGGAGTACGGCGTAGAGCGCCCACGCCGCGGCGTGCCGATGAAACCGGTGCTGCGCGCCAGCAATAGCGTGTACTATCCGCACATCGTGCAGAGCCTCTACCTGCCCGGCGAGCAGCCGGAAGTGGTAGGCACCGACGCGCAAGGCCCTTCAACCCCGACCGGCCTTACGCAGGCCATGGCCCAAACCCTTCGGGAAAACCACGAGGACGAAATGCCGGTGCACCGCAACCTGAAACGATTATTTGATAAGCATGGTGTTGAGCTAAGCACGGAACAATTTGAGGAGCTACTGGCAGCCGGTTTTGTCATTCCGGCGCCGGCTCCGGCCATGCCGCCCGTGCCCGAACCCAGTCTGCCCGGCGAGGAAGATTATCGACGGGCTGAATACCAATACATCACTACACAGGCAACGCCAGCGGATGCCAAGGAGCTGCTGTTGCGCCCGCTCGATTTAACAGATGCGGTGCCTGGCCTCGGGCCGGCCTGGCAGCTTGACCGGCTGAAAATGACGGCGGTGCAAACATCTTACACGCGGCAGCAGCCGCTGGACCGGGATGCTGTGCTGGCGCAGGACGAGAAAGGCAACCCGCTCAGCATCCGCCGGCGCTTTACCTTTAAGTACGGCCTCAAAACCCATACCCTGCTCGGCGTAGAAAGCTACGGGGAGGGGCTGTTCTTTACCCTTAATGCCGAACGGCTGCGGCAATGGGAAAACAAGCCTTCCGTTTTGAAAAGGCTCGACCAGTTACTGGCCAACCAGGGGGCGATGTCGGCGGGCTCGCCGGGGGCGGCACGCAAGGCGACGGCCCGTTTCGTGCTGCTGCACACCCTCAGCCACCTGCTGGTACGCGAGCTGGAATTCCAGTGCGGCTACCCGGCTACCTCGTTGCAGGAGCGCCTGTACGTGGGGCCGCAGATGCAGGGCTTGCTGATTTACACCATTGCCGGATCGGAGGGCTCGTATGGTGGCCTTGTGTCGCTGGGCCGGACGGGCCGGCTGCCGGGCCTGTTCCAATCGGCCTTGCAGCGGGCTACCGACTGCGCGGCGGACCCCATCTGCTGGCATACCGATGCGCAGGGACAGGGAGTGGGCGGGCTGAACCTGGCAGCCTGCGCGGCCTGCGCGCTGCTACCTGAAACCTCTTGCGAGGAGTTCAACTCGCTGCTCGACCGCCGACTGGTAGTGGACCCGGAGTTTGGCTTTTTCGCAAATAACCAATCCAGCTAGTCTGGTACCCAAACTACCATTTTTCTCTTAAGCCGTTCTTTCAACCAGTACATCATGCCCGTCCCCTCTGATACTATTCAGCTGCTGCCAATTTATGTAAACCCACTTGGTGAGCCTTGCGACGTGCATACCCACGAGCGACTGCGGCTGGCACCGGGGGCAATGATGCACCTGCTGGTGCACCACCCCGACCAGCTTTTACCGCCCCCTGGAGTCTTCACACCTAAGCAGTTTGAGGTAGTGGCCGCTGACGGCGTTCTCACTTTTACCTTAAATCAAACGCCTTGGGGCAAAGCGGACGTAACGCTTCACTTCCCGGATGGCTTGTGGATGCACCAGCAGTACGCGGAGGAACTGCCCTACTGCCAGGAAGCTGTTAACTGCTTGATTACGGATGTACGGGCGCAGAATCAGCCGTATCAGTCCGTACCGGGCTTTTCACCGATACAGGCTATTTCCGTCAATAATGCCTACACAGAGGCTTCCAAGCGCTATGAGCCCAAGCGCAAGTCCAATACGGCGGATATCTACCATTGCATGCGCACCAAAGATGGCTGGCGCTTGCGCGAGGCCTGGGAACAGCTTGGCAAGCAGTAACGGGCAGCGGCTGGCTGGCCCAACTGGGATAGGGCGAGTCGGGGTGGGGTTTCAGGAGCTCGAACAGCGACTTGCGCAGCTGGTTCGGCTTGACGTCGGGGTGCTCTTTGGCATCGGGTTCGGCTATCTGGAGGGCGATGGCGCCGGACTTGAAATGCAACCGGAACACCTGCGGGTCGGGCTTATCGCCGGCGCTTTTCCGGGCCGATGCCGGGTCCGGGCTGGCGTATTCGCAGCCGCGGCGGCTGGGCCAGTTGGCCGGGCGGGCCCACTCCCACAGGTTGTTGACGACGTAGGGCACGTTCTGCGGTGGGCGGCGGTCCAGCGGGTCGTGCTTTTTAGGGGTGGAGGGCGCGGCGCGGTACAGGGGTGGCATGTGAGGAAAGGGAATTGACAAATCGAACAGCAAAACACACCGGGTTTACGATGAAGCACAAGAATACGCGCATTTCACAAGACCATGAGGATGCCGGTGGCGCCGAAATTCCGCAGCAGAAGCTGCTGGGGCTGCTCAAGCTTATCCGGCTGCTGAAAGAGCCAGGCGGGCACACCATGCCGGAGCTGCTGGAGCTGCTGGGCAAAAAGCTCCGCACCATGCAGCGCTACCTGAGCCTGCTGGAAAATGTGGGGTATCCTGTCGATAAAACGGCAGGCACGCCCACCCGCTATTTCCTGTTCGAGCCGGCCCCCGAAGGCCGGGGCATCCGTCACGAGCCCCTGACCACGGCAGAAGCCGACCTGCTGGCCCTGCGCCTGGCCGACCTGGGCACGCCCACGCCCGTGCTCACCAGCCTGCGCCAGAAGCTGCAGCTGCCCACCCTGCTACTGCCCCAACCCCACGAACTGCACAGCCTGCGCCTGAGCCGCATTCTGGACACCCTAACGCTGGCCATTGCCCTGCGCCGCCGAGTGCGGCTGCTGGCCTACGAGTCGACGAACACCGGCACCGTGCGCAACCGCGACGTAGAGCCGCTGGCCCTGGCCAACAACTACACGCAGCTGGCCACCAACGACTTGGAAAGCGGGGAGTTTCGTATCTACAACCTCAGCCGCATGGGCGGGGCCGAACTGCTAGACGCGCCCTGCACAATGCCCGACTCCAGCCGCCGCCCCGATATATTCGGCATGGCCGACACCGACGAGTGGAAGGCCGTGGAGCTGCTGCTCACGGAGCGTGCGTACAAACTGCTGCTGCGCGAGTCGGCAGAGACGGCTGCGGACTGCCGCCCCGCGCCCCCCGCCCCAGGGGAAGCCGGCCGGACTTACCACTACCGGGGCCGGGTGCATGGCTACGACGGTGTGGGGCGCTTCGTGCTGGGCCTGCCCACGGAAGTGCAGGTACTGGCCCCGGACGAGCTGCGTGAATTTGTGCGCGACAAAGTCGCCCGCTCCATATGGTGAAGGTTCCAGGCGACAGTTATTGTCGTGAACCAAGGGATAAGTTTGTGCCTCACTTTTAAGTTGTTTTATTCATGCAAACGCAAAATCTACCCGCCACTACTGCTTCCCTCAACCTGTACATCACTTGGTGCGTGGGGCAGGACTTTGCTGGCGAAGCACTTATCTACGCTTCCTCATCGGAAGAGGCATTTGCCCTGCTTGACCGCCAAGTTGCGTTTGCGCAACCCAAGCATAAGCTGTTTCCCGGGCCCTTGCGGTACCGGCTGTTGCATTACCGGCCCGACTGCGTGAGCAGCCGCAATACCAACGGCGACAGCTACGGTGAGCATATCTACCTCATCGGGCAAGCAACCGACGAAGGGCGGCCTCGCATTATAATGCTGGATGACGGCGAAGATGTGCGCTTTAATGACTGAAAACCGGCAGCTGGCCGGACGCGACACTTATTGTCGCATGGGGCCGTGCACTTTCGTTGAGCTTTTCCGATTGGGGAAAGAGGTTGGGGCCGCCGGCGAGTGGCCCGGCTCGCTCTTTGACCGTTGGGCCGGTGCTTGAGGCTAATAAGTACCGTCGATTTATCGGGCCCGGATTTCGCTGGCCGGCGCCGCGCAGGCCTTTCATTTATCTCATTCGCATCATGCACGAAAGTCACCTCTCGGACGACGATTACCCCTACTGGACGGAGCACATGATGGCTCCTACCTTGGACCAGCTGGCCAACCGGACGGGGCTGCTGGACGAGCTGGCCCAAGCGCTGCCCCTGTCGGAAGCAGCGGAAATACTGGGCCCCACCTACCAGTCCTTTCTGTGGCGGATGTGCGTGCAGTATGCGCATCCGCGCATGTATTGCGACTACACCAAAAGCCCCACCCGGGCGCTGCCCTACGCGGAGGCCATGATAGCCACTAACCCAACCGGTGACGAAGGTCGGGAAATTCGGGCCTACTGCCGGGCCCGGCTTGAACCAATTGACTACGCGGCCCTGCTGGCCGATTACGACTGGCTGGCTCGCCGCCCCTTACGCGGACAAGATCACTGGACCTACGAAGTGCGGAACTTCGATAATACGCCCGAAGACAACGAATACCTGGTAGACCGCTACACGCAGGAAGACTTGTACCGCCGCACCCACTATTGCCTGGCCAGCGCCTGGACCTGCTACCACCTCGGCGACCTGAGCGGGGCGGTAGAGGCCTTTGCCCGGGCCTTTGCCGAGCCCGCACGGGAGGAATTCGGATTTGACCCCGATTGGCCCGTGGATTTGCTGCCGCCGGTGCCCGACGATGACTACCTGCTGTGGCAGGTACGCCAACAGATACAGGGGCGGGAGTATGATTCCATTCCGGTGGCGGTGAAAAACTGGCTGGGCTTAGCCCTGCGCACGATGTCGCTGGTGCACTATGCCCGATTTATTACCTGATGCCAGCGCTTTTGGCTCGCATCTTCCCTTCTTCATCTTGTCGCCTGAACGGGCAGACCACATGCATCGACGCCTTCCCAAAGTACCGCTCGCCAAGTGGTACAGCTTTCCCGCAGATTCGCTGACGCGGGCTTTTTAAACAGCCTTTGTACCATCTGGGGCACGCCTGGCGGCATCAATTTTATATCATTTTCACGCCACTTCATGGCCAATCAACCAACTCCCGGCGCTGTAGCCAACACCCTGGTACGCTACTTATTGACTAAAGCCGGCCTGATAGCCGGCGGCCTTGATGACAGGCAGTGGCAGCAGACGATGGCTACCTTTAACGACTGTTGCGCCTACACGGGTGAATCGCTGAAAAGCATTGCTCCTGAAAAAGAACACGCCGTGCCGATGAACCGCACCTTGGGCGGCCTGCACGTATTCGGCAACGTAGTGCCGGCTACCCCCGAGGCCAACCGGCAAAAGGGTGGCTTGCCCTACGACGTGTTTTTACGTTCGAAGGGCGCTAAGTTTTCCAGCCTTGCCCACCTTACGGATGAGCAACGGGAAAAGGCCATTGAGCGCATTGCTGATTTCATCCAAAATTCCCGAACCGACGGCCTGCTAGCGGCGCATCCTGAGCTACTGGCATTCTATAATGCGCAATATCAGAAGGCGAAGAACCTGTGCGCTACCGCGGCCCAGGAACTGGAGGAACTGCTACAAAAGCTGAACATAGCCGACGCGCCGAGCCCCGACGAAACCGATAGCGTTACGCTGGATTTGCCCAGCAACGAACAGTTTGAGCGGGAAGAGCAAGAGTGGGATGACTTGCCCGAAAAATATCGGCAGGTTCAGGAGCGAGGCCGTGAACTGAATGTCGGGACTTACGCTCGGACTGTATTTGAGGAGCTGTTTGCCGATGGCCGCATCGGGGCGTTCCTGCCCAACCTCACGTACCGCGAAGACAGCTTCCATGCCTTCAAGCTTTCATTTCCGGCGCTCGTCACCCAACGCGGGAGTGATGCCACCCGATACTACGCCACCCCTTACCGACACAACGGCACCGAATATTACCTGTGCAGCCAGTGGTATGAGCGCAACCGCGAAGGGCTTGACAGCTGGCTGACGGAAACGGTATTCGGGCAATCTGTTTAATGGTCTGACCCTCACCAATGCCCACTCCTTTCAACCCCGACGGCCGCTACGACGGCTCCTACGAGGGCATGTTCGAAACCCTGGTCATTCAGGGCGATACCGTGACGGTACACCTGAGCAGCCATGAGTTTCTGACGGCCGACGACCTGGCAGGACAGGCGGCTGACACGGCAGCGCACTACTACCTAGCCACCATGGAAGTAGAGAATGCCCTTTCCAACAACGATTTGCCGGCCCTGGTAGATACTTCGCGTCCCGGAACGGTACTCGACGGCCAGACGGTGCAGGTGTACCTGCTGGCCAGTGACCATACTCCGGTCGTTGCGCCGGTGACAGCACCCGCCACCCTCGCGCCAGATGCCATCCGGCTGCCCGACACTGAAACCGAGCGCCTGGTCACCGCGGCCGGGCTGGGCGAGCTGTTCCCCGGCCGGCTACCGTCGGAAGCGGCGTATGAGCTGGTTAAGGCCACTGCGCAAATTTTAAGTGCGGTGGGCTGCAAATCGGGCGCGGAGCTGATGGCGCGGGGCATTGACCTGCGGGAACAACTTGGGCTGGACCTGGTAGATGATGAGATGCGGGATGCTCTCCTGTACATCATTTTCGGACGTGGACCGGCCAATGAGGCCGACCGGCAGCAGCTGGTGGACCGGCTGGTGGCCGAGTCGGGCGGGCCTTTGGGTGTGGATGCGGACGTGGTGCCGGGCGGCACCGGTCCGTTTGGCCGGGTGCCCGGCAACCCCGTGCCGGTGGCCGGTATCGTATCGGCGCGGCTGTATCACGAGCGCCTGCGCACGGCAGACAGCTTACCGGTGGAATGGCGGCGCACGGGCTCACGGTCCGGCCCCGATGGGCCGGTGGATTGCTATGAGTTGTCGGACTGCTTCGGGGAGTCATTGGGCGAGGTGTTCATCTCGCCTTACCACCAGCGCATTTCGGGGCGGGCACCGGAAGGACTTTTTCTGGAGTAGCAGTAGGTGTGGCCCACCCCACTCAGTAACACACCTCATATTGTGCTACCTGCCTAGCAGAACATGTGGTATCGATTTTAGTAAATTTAATGATATACACCTGTCCATCAATACATTAATAGATTGGCACGAAATAGGCAAAACACTTCACATCGACGTCCTGATGCCTACTTTTTTCAGCGTTTTACTCCCTGACCTCCCTGATGCTTGCTCCCTTTAAAGTCAATCAATTATTTGGGCTACATAAAGACGACGAGACCGTACTCGCCCCCGAATACGAGGCTGTATGGCCGTTGCCGAATGGTTTTTGGGGATTCCGGCGGGGTGATTTATTTGGTGTGCTAGCGGCGGATGGCCGCGAAGCCAGTACCTGCCAGCTACCGGCGGTGTACGCCGGCTTCGCGGAGCTGACGGTAGACGAGGAGCTGGAGGCCTTTCTGGAGCCGGAAGCTACGTTTGTGCCCTTTATGCGGCAGCGGTTTCCAGCCCTGCAGATGCATTACGACCTTTTGTGCCAGCCAGCCAGCTGGCTCGCCGAGGCCATCACCCCGCACCTCACCGACGAGGAGGGCGAAGTGTGGCTATATGCGGCCGACCGCATCTTAGTGCTGAAACCAGCCGGTTCCTGGGAAATGATGAAACGCCCCCCAAAGGCCCGGGAAGAGAACCTATACTATGCGCCCCAACACCCGGCGGGTACTTTCCGGCAAGTGGTGCCCGCTGAGTTTGTGGCTGCCGACGTAGAGGACCTGCTACGCTGGCGGCTGCGCCTTACCGAGCTCACGGAGGACTCTGAGAAGGTAGATGGGGCCAGTGCTTTTACCTGGACCCTGGCCGATGGACAGGCGCGCACCAGCCACCTGAATGCGCTGGAGGAAGTTTTGACCAGCAGCGGCATTCGCTCGCTAAAGCCGGTGGAGGGGTGGATATTCCCTTCTACAAACCCTTCGACATTGCCCAGCTGGCCCCGGCTGTGCGCCAGGCCTGCGAGCAGCAACTGAACACGGTTTACGAGGTGGATGCCGACAGCCGCGTTTACGTGGACCAACTCATTTACCTCGCCTGGCTCTGGGCCAATGATTTCGTGTTTTACGACGAGCGAGACGGCATGCATTGGGTAGATGGCCGCTACGAGTTCGACAACGGCTGGTTTGATAACAATATCATTGACAACATCTACTCGGAATACGAGCTGGACAAGCTGGTGCCGCTGTTACGGGAGCCGGCGGCCAGCACCGAATAGGTATTGTTGGGGTAAAAAGGGCTGTTCCTAGGCCATATTTTGCCCATTTTCGTTTTCGCCTCCTCTTGATTTTGCATGTTATATGAATCAATCCGACACGCCGCGCCCGCTAACTGACGATGAGTTGAACCGTCTGCTGGCCCCGGTGCCGCTTGCGCAGCAGCAGCGGGATGCACTGGTGCGTATTACGCTACGCCCGGGGCTGCCGGCCGACTATGCCGGCCCGGTGGAGCTGGCCGACCTGCGGCTGATGCTCAGCCCCTGGCACTGGCTGGCACAGGAGCTGGCCACTACCCCGCAGACGGAAGCCCTGAACAAGCAGCTGAAAGTGATGCGAGCAGAGGGCAGCATACTGACCACGGTGGCTCAAGTCGCCGAATGGGTCGAGGCCCAGTTAAGTGCGGAGGATTTGAGTTGCTGGTCGATTCCCACACCGGAAGAATGGGGGCGCTGGGGTACCCTAAGCGACCTGGAAGAAGTCGGCACCGGGCATTTCATCTCACCGGAGCTGAAGCTGCAAACCGTGTTTTTTGGTGAAGAAGTAGACCTGGTGGTTCTTCAAGCCGGTTGGCAAACTACCGAGAGCAAACAGCAGGGCGTGCCCAGCATTTATGCCCGTCATCCTAATGTCGGCCGCGAAGGCAGCGGCAACCCGTCCTGGCTGACTTCGGCCGCACACCTGTGGCTACACGATGCTGCTTCAGGACAGGTTGCCGAACTGGTTCCGTGCTGGGAAACGGAAGACCATGCAACGTGGACCGGAAAAGAGGCTCGTTATGAGAACGGCACATTCTTAAAAAGCGACCCTGGCATCTCTCCCGAGTGGCTGACCGGCGGGCTCACATACGAAGCCGGCCGGCTCTTCCGTGCCGATGCCAGCACACTGCTCACGGTACGACTGGCCCGCTCTGAATCTGCTAATGCCTCCGGCCGCCTACCCAATGAGTAATTTTACCAACCCCACGGCCGTGCCCACTTGGTACCAAAGCTATTTGTGGCTGCCCCGCCGCGAAGCATCAGAAAAATTGGAAGCCTTCCTGAATAGCTGGGCCGAACAGGGTTACCTGGTCGTTGGCGTGACAGAAGACGCGGCCCCGCACGGTGATGTGCAATTTTTGCAAACGCGACGGGCGACTAAGCCTTGGCCGGACGCTGCGCTCTACTGGCAACAGCAGGCCTCGCTGCACCAGCAGCTTTGCGGTATGGGCTTACAACACATGCCCCTGGGGCTGGGCCCGGGGCCGGGTGAGCCCTTTGCGTTGGCCTGGCTGCTGCCGGCCCCCGCAAAAGGGAAGCTGTTCGCTGCGGCAGGGTTTGAGCAAGCGGTGGAGTTGACCCGGGAGCAGCGAAATAATTGGCTGGACTGGATGGTCCGGCAACTCTGCACGAATCCTGGCCAGGCCTCACGGGTACTGCTTCAGCCCCCCGGTGCGCAACAGCCCGCCTGCTGGGGCTACGGTTCCTACCGGGGGATGTGCCCATTGACGGCTCGCATACCGAGCGGCTGCGCACCCTGCTGGCCGCCTTGCCCCGCTATGCCTGCGATATCACCACCCCCGCGCTGGCTCCGACGCTGGCAGAAGCAGCCGCCTGGCCGTTCTTGCTAAACCAGCGGCCAAGTGGGCACCTGGAAGGGATGCGCCGGGAACAGGGCCACCGTGAGCTATTTCTAAACAGTCGTCCTGAAGGGGAAGCATACTGGCTCAATACTAACCCGGATGGTTTAAACAAGCTGGTATTCACCCCGGAACCAAAAATAGTGGGCTGACCGGCCGCCGGTATTTTTTACTAAAGCCCATCATCAGCGCAATCCTTTTCCTGTAATCATGCCGCAAGCCGTACAACATTTACCCCCGCTCCCGTTCCGTCAGGATGCCAGCGGCGTGATTGGGAGTGCGAATAATACCTTGCGGGTTTTTGGTATTGAGGACTGCGAGCCGGACTGGACCGATGGCCGGTACCGGGTATACATTGCCTGGGGAGAAGCCGACTGCATACGCTACGGCCGGGGCAAACGCTATGATTTCTGCATTTCACGGCGGCATCACAACTACTTTCACGAGTACCGGGCCCGTTATAATGCGAGCTACTACTTTGTGTATGACGATGACTATAATCCGATGCACAAAGCCCATGTAGTGGTTGTGGGCGCCGGAGCCGACGGCAGCTTTGGCTTCACTAATGCCACCAATGCCTCCGACTATGACACTCGCCAGCTGGGCAACGGCCTCGACCGTTTCCTAGCCAGTAAGCCGGGACTGGAAAAGGCACGTCACCTGTTCCTGAGCCGGCCGCTTTCGCAAATGGATACGGAGGATGTGCGGGCAGCCCGGGCAGTAATAGCCGGCAACGCTTCATTTGCCAGCCTCACCCCCACACAGCAGCTGATGTTCGTACGGCTGGGTACTCCCCTCTCCGACCAGGAGTATGAACAGGCGCCCACGGAAATACGTGAGGCCTATATCTCGCGAGCGCACCTACTCACCGAACAGCAGGCAGCGCACAGTACGGAAGCGCAGCGGCGGCGGGCAGCGCAGTTGTTCCGGCTGTTTAACGAAGGCGAGCGGCTGCACACGGCCGCCTGGCTGAACGACTATCCACTGCCCGACCCCGCTATTGTGGCCGCGCATCATGTACCCCGGTGGCCTTCGGCAGAACCTGCCCCGGCCCGCTTCGGACTGGCCTCGGTCCGGTTACCGCTGGCTCCGGAAGGAGAAATCAGCCTTGACTCCTTCACCGCCGGCCCTCATGCTATGCTTCGGCTGGCCCGACTGCAACAGGCTGTACTGGCAGGGATGCCTCCCCGACTTTTCCCGGTGCAGGAGCTAGAAATCAATCCCCAGGGCGCAGCCAATGGCCCCGTAATCATTGCCCGGAAGGCAGCCTGCTATGTGGTGCTATCCGGCAACGACCACCTTCGCTTGGCCCAAATGTCTGGCGAAGTTGACCTGGTGGTACGGCTGGCAACGAGGAGCCAGTTGGCTCACGCGTACGTTGCGGCCTCATAACTGACGGCATCGACTGGCACTGATACTATCAATAACACATTTCGCGCAGTGTCGAAAGTTATATTCCTTGATATTGATGGCGTGCTTCTGCCCACCACCTACGCCCGGTTTCTGGAGCAGGCGGAGCACTTAAGCCGGGGCACAGCCGTGGGGCAAGATGACTTCATGGAGCATTTTGCGCCATACTGCGTAGCCAATGTGCAGAAGCTGGCGCGCGTTACCGGAGCCCGTATCGTGTTCACTAGCGTGCGCAAAGCCGACCGGCCCGACGGGCCCACGTGGCTGCAGGCCATGTGGGCCTCCCGGTATAGCAGCCCCCCCGTGCTGGGAGCCACGCCTACCCTGGACAACCAACAGTACCGGCGCGGCGATGAAATCAGGCACTGGCTGTCCGCACATCACTGCGAGCAATATGTCATACTGGACGACATGGGACCGGCGCACTTCCATACCGAGCAGCTGTCTTTCTTGATTCAGTGCGATGAAAAATGGGGGTTTACCACGGTAGAGCTAGCGCGGGCCCTGATTACGCTACGCTGCCTTGACCGGCCGACTACTGCAACCTCTTACTAGATTTAGCCTGGGAGCTACTGTCCGCGCCTCTTTTCTGCTAATTATCCTAAAGAGCATATGCTCAACCCCATCCCTATGCTCGACGGAACCTCGCCTCAGCCCTCTTTTACCACCGAATTTGCCCGTCTCAACGCCCGCCAGCGGGAGGCCGTGACGCATCCCGACGGACCCGTGCTGGTGGTAGCCGGCCCCGGTACTGGTAAAACACAGCTGCTGGCCGCCCGGGTAGCCTGGCTGTTACAGCAGCCCGATGCCCGGCCCCAGGAAATTCTGTGCCTGACCTACACCGAGGCGGCGGCTCGTAATATGCGGGAACGACTCCTGCGCTTCATTGGGCCGGCGGCGCACCGGGTGGCCATCCACACGTTTCATAGCTTCGGGCAACTCATCATTGGCGAAAATGCCGACCGCTTGGGCTATCACGAGCTGACGGTAGCCTCGGAACTGGAAATCGAACTACTCTTCCGGGAGCTGCTCGATGGCCTACCACAGGGGCACCTGTTACGCCGCGACACGGGCAGCGACCCGTATTACGAGATAAAACGGCTCAAGCCGTTGCTGGAAGCCATGAACCGGGAGGGCTGGAGCGAAGCCCTGCTGGCCCAAAAGCTGGAAGAGTACCGCCTGAGTCTGCCGCTCGATGACGAGTATATCTACAAGGTAGCGGTGAAATCGAAGGGGGCCAATGCCAGTGATGTCAACCAAGCCAAGCTGGCCAAGGAAGAGGAGCGCATCGAGCTTACCAGGGCCGCAATTGAGCTGTTTGAGCCCTACCGCCGGGCGCTGCTGGCACGGCAACGCTACACTTACGACGATATGCTGGGCTGGGCCACCAAGCTGCTGAAAGACGATGAAGGCCTGCTCCAAAGCTACCAGGAACGGTTCCAGCACTTCCTGGTGGACGAGTACCAGGATACCAACGGGGCCCAGAGCCAGCTGCTGCACCTGCTGGCCGGGTATTGGGACTGCCCGAGCGTACTGGCGGTGGGCGACGATGACCAGAGCATCTACCGCTTCCAGGGAGCAAGCGTGGCCAACGTGCTCGACTTCACCCGGCGCTACCCCAGCGCCCGAATAGTCGTGCTGGAGGAGAACTACCGCTCGTCGGAGGCCGTGCTGACGGCGGCTGGGGCGCTGATAGCGCACAACGAGGAGCGCCTGACCCGGCAGCTGCCGGATATCGTTAAGCAGCTCGTTGCCCGGCACCCGCGCTTTGCGGCATCGGCGGTCGCCGCCCCGGTGCTGCGCAGCTACGAGAGCCCGCTGCACGAAGCCGCCCACGTAGCAGCCGAAATCGTCGCGCTCCACCAATCGGGCTGGCCCGCCGGCGGCGGCGCGGTGCTGGTGCATAACCACGACCAGCACGAGCTGCTGGCCCGCTTGCTGACGGCCGCCGGCGTGCCTTACCACCGCAGCCGCAAGGTGAATGTGCTGACCACTGAGCCGCTGGCCGCCAGCTTGCACCGGGTGCTGACCTACGTGGGCGCGGCGCTGCAGCCCGACCCGGGAGTGGCCGAGGCAGCCCTTTTCAACGTGCTGCACCTTGAGGCGCTGGCCGTGCCCCCGGTGGAGCTGGTGCGCCTGGCCGCTGGCTACCGCGCCCGGCACGGCCACGCCCACCGGGACGGCGTTGCCACGGCCCTGCCCTGGCGTGACTGGGCCGCGCAGGCAACTACCGACGATGCCTTGGCGCAGGCGCTGGGCTTGTCGGCCGAGGGCCGCGCCGCGTTACGGCAGGCCCTGGCCCGGCTCGACGGCTGGGTGCAAGCGGCTGCCAGCCAGCCCCTGCCGGCCCTGCTCGAATTGGTCTGCCTAGAAACGCTACTGCCCGCGCACCTGGTGGCCCACCCCCACCCGCGCACCTACTGGCCGTAGCTGCTGCGCTGCTACAGTTTGGACGCGACGAATGCCGACGGAGCGCGCACCTGCAGGTGGCGGACTTTATGGCCACTTGGAGCCGCCTGGCGGGCACCAAAGAGGGGCTGCCTGTGGAGCAGGCCTCCGGCTCCGACGCGGCCCGCCTGCAGCTGCTCACCGCCCATGCAGCCAAAGGACTGGAATTTGAGCGGGTTTGGGTGTTGGGCTGCCAGAAAAGCAAGTGGGCCAAGGCCCACCGCAACGACGGTTACAAGCTGCCCCCCTTGTTGCAGGATGCCCCCGGCGAAGCAGCCGCGGAGGAGGAAAGCCGGCGGTTGTTTTTCGTGGCCATGACCCGGGCCCAGGAACACCTCACGCTGAGCTACGCCCGCACGGATGACAAAGGCAAGGACAGCAGCGAATGCCTGTTCGTCAGCGAGCTGCGAGTGGCCATCGGGCTGTCCGAAATTGCCTGCGAGGTGCCAGCGGCCGTGCTGGAAGCGGCCCGGCGGCAACAGCTGGCCCCGCCCCCGCCGGCCGCCCCCCTGCCCGACCCGGCCGTGCTCAGCGCCTTGCTGGCTAATTTCACGCTTAGCGCCACCGTGCTCAATGCCTACCTCAGATGCCCCATCGGCTGCTATTATGAGCAGCTCTTGAAAGTGCCCGGTCCCCGGGGGGAAGCACTGCTATTTGGCTCGGCGGTGCACGGGGCCCTCGAAGACCATTTTCGACTAGGCCAGCGCCAGCCGGAACAGCCGCTTGGTGATGCGGAGGCGCTGGCTGCCAGCTTCGCGGCGCGCTTTATCCGGCACCGGCACGAACTGCCGACAGCCGACTTTGACCGGCGGCAATACGCGGGTAAAACGCTGCTTCGGGCCTACCATGCCCGATGGCACGCTACCTGGCAACCCACCGCTGTAGTAGAGCATACCGTGAGCCGGGCCGTGGTGCCGGGCGGCGTGGCGCTCAAGGGCAAGCTCGACCGCCTCGACCCGCGCCCGGACGGGGCCGGGCACGACGTGGTGGACTACAAAACCGGCAACCCCGGCAATCAGTCCGCCAAGGATAACTTACTGGCTGCCATTCCCAACCCCACCGCCTCGCTGGCTGACTGGCACCAGGACCCGAAGCAACGTGGGGGCGACTACTGGCGGCAGGGCGTGTTCTACCACCTGCTGCTGACTCACGATACTGAAGCCCGTTTCCGGCCGGCCTCGGTTAGCTTCTGTTACATCAAACCGATTGAAAAAGCAGGCGAGGCGCCGGAGTATGCACGCAAGCGCATTGTGGTGACTCCCGAAGCCGAGGCTACTGTACTGGCCCAGATTCAGGCCGTCGACGCCGCCATCCGCAACCATGAGTTTGCCCACGGCTGCGGTGAGTGCAGTTGGTGCCAGCTTCGCCGCAACCCCGCCCCTGCCCTTGAGCCATTAACAGCAGATAGGCAGCAGCTCAATGCGTAACTCCCGCTTCAGTTGTCGCACCCAAAGCCACGTCCCATCCTTTTTACAAGTAGTCAAGGTGCATGAGTTTACCCTTCAATTTACTCGAGGAGTTTTAGCGCAAGCACTTAAGCAGCAAGGATTTTCTACAACTGCCGCAAGTTGAATTGTAGGCGTAAACGGCGGAGTACTATTTAGTCAGCCAAGCACAGAGTGGATACCTGGTGTTCAGTTTGGCAGCAGACGAAGTCCTGCATGGAGATGTGCAGTTTCGGCAGCGACGCGGACCCGCTCAGGCTCCCATGTCGTCGAAGGACTTCTGGCTGAGAAACCTTCGGTTTCATAACTGGCTCTGCGAGCAAGACCAAGTGCATTTGCCCATCCGACTGGGGGCGTCGGCATACCTCGACACCAAGCCACCAGACGGCTACTTATTTAACTTTTGTACCAAACTTTTAACCAAGACCACTAGTGGTCAATTAACTTTCTCACTTCAACGGGTCGAACTTGCGCCGAATGATGCTCACCCTGTTTCTAGCTTGCAACCTGGCGGCTGTCCCGCCCGCGAAGGTGTACGTCTGTTAGGGGTCGGCTTCACGAACTTGCTTATTCGCCGCAAAGGTCCCACTCTACTAGCAGGAAGTTCTCGGGTTGCAAGCCTATTTGTAAGCCTGCTTCCAACCAACGCGGCTGGGTAGCTCGGATTCGGTCTTTTTTGAGGCGTTTGAGTTCGGCAAACACAATGGCTTCGCCTTTCCAGCCGACGACATCCCAACACCCGGCGTAGCTGTTACCATTGGCCTGCGCAATCTTTTGCAGCAGGTCCTGAATCTTGGGGTCCGTGATTGGCTCGTGCTGCTGGCCGGCCAGCCCGGCATCCGCCCAAGCAGTAAAGTGGTTGGGAGTCATGGTCCCGGCCCCGTAGGTTTCTACCCACCGGGCCTGCCAGCCGGATAGCCTGATCAGCTCGTACACGCAGAGCTCGGCAAAAACCGGTCGACCACCGAAGTCAATCAGCGGTTTATTGCCGAAGGTGCTGCAGATGGGGGCACCAGCCCACCGGCGTAGCTGCAATTCAACTTTAGGAACAGTCAGCACTTGGCCACTGCTTGCCAAACTCTCTGTAGTAGTGGGCCTCAGCAGACTCGGATAGGCGAAACTCATAATGCGGGGTAACCAGTTCTTGGATGATGGTTACTCGAAGGCCGATTGCTGATATGCCGTCAGAGTGTAGCCGCCATTGTAATAAGCAGACAGAGTAAACATGACATCCCCTTTGGTGTACGAGCGGATATTAGAGCTTCCGTTCTCACTTTCTCTATCCTCCCATTTCTTATAACCAGCATTCAGCAAGGCCGTGGCCAACGCTTTAACCTCACCGTCCTTGGGGCGTTTGGTCCCGAATTGAAAGACAACGCAAGCGCCGGACTTGCTAAAAACATCCATAATGGCATAATTGCTCGGGTGCATATACCCTTTTCCCAAAAGCTTCTTACTTGTTAGTTGAGAGAGATTTTCAGCGAATTCCTGGGCAATGCTTTCTGTTCCCTCACTTGGTTTGATGCCTTTCGCAGTAAGGACCGATTCTATCGATCTTTGACTCTTTGCCAGGAGGCTTTTGGCTTCCGAAATAGTCAGAAGGCTTTGTGTGAAAGCATCAGTAAAAGTGAACAGAATTAGCAAAAGGACTAGTGAGTAGCGCATCAAGCAAATGTAACCGAAGCATGTAAACTAATGGCTGTTCGCAGCCTTTTGCATCCGTTCAGCTCATTCTATCATACCGCTTATTCGAATCTGGTAGCGGTGTAGCTCAGATGTGTAAAAGCTCCATTCCTTCTTGTTGAGGCGATTTCTTTTGAGCCTACCCCCTCGTCGCACTTTGCAAACGCCTGCCGGTGTCATCCCTAAACGAGTAGCGGCCTGCCACACATTCAGGATTTCATCCGCGGGTGGCGCGGGCTTGTCCTTGGACCGCTGTTGCTCAGTCTCTTCCAGACGCGCCAGTTGTTCCAGGACCTTTTTCCATTCTGATGGAGGAATCAACAAGAAAGCTTGCATGACAGGACTAAACGGAGGTTGAAAACTATGCTAGTAAAGCCCTGTGTTCAGCACCCGCCACGGGGTGTGGGCAAGATTTCGATGTTTTAATTTTCACTGAAGCTCCACCGCTTTTTAGCCCAGGTAATCAGGCGCTCCTGCCGAGCCAGAATGGCCGCTACGTCCCATCGAGGGTTATCAACCTTTTGGAAAGTCTTTACAATTTCTTTGTGTTGCGCAAGTGGTGTTTCGTCGTAGGATTTCAACTTGACTGAGAACGGTCCTTTGCCAATAATGGCGTTGTGATTACGGGTAATCAGTGTCAGATTCCCCAATAAGTTACGATGAGCTTCGGTGAATTTAACTTCGGTATAGCGACCATACCCCGCATTCCTTGCCTTATTCTCGCTCTGGGGAGCAATGTGCTCCAGTTCATTTAGGTTCACGTCGGATACGGCGGCAGCAGCAACGGCATAGCCCCGATGCTGCAGGCTCAGCTCATACTGCCATAGCACGTAGGTACATAGTGGATGACCATAGGACAAGCCGGCCAGATACTCTTCAAACTCTTCTTTACGCCAGTACCACCACTCATTTAAAGCATTCCTTAGCGCGACCTCCAGTTCCTGGAGGTCGCCTTCAAACCTGTTGAGAAGCGCATCAAGCCGCCAGCGGTCTGTTATGCGGGCCCGTGAACTTATGAGTTCAAGGCGAAAAGCGAGCTTCTCTAACAGCCCACTCAGCTGGTTGAGCTGCTGCCACATCTCCGTATCAGTAGAAGCGATCCCACGTAACTTGAAGTAGCCTCGGAGCAGCAAAGGATACACTACAGCATAAGAGCGCAGCATTAGCAAGTTGCTGATGGAAGAATACCGAACGCCCGCTGCTTGGTACTGCACCACAAAATCAAACGCGGCACTGAGCTGCTCGCTGAAGCTTATGATGTCGCTTGAATCGAACCGCTTTTCCTTCACTTGACCACGGATGGAAGGCATCACGTTGTCGATGTTGTAGCCACCGTAAAGGGAGTAGTGGAAGTAGCGTAGCACATCGTCCTCCGACAAGGATTTGATGTTAAGGGCACACTTGTAAATGTGCTCGAAACACTTGTGTACACCATTCACCGCTTCCGGCACTTCTTCGGGCGCGAGCTGCAAGTATAGTTGGTATATGAAATAGGATTTCAGCTTTTCGACTTCCGTCAGTTGCTTTCCCCTGTCATTCTGTAATTCAAAAAGCTGGGCCGCCTGCATCGGGTCCTTAACCGCGTAGGTGGTAATCTGGGCTCCTAAAAGTGATTTAAGTAAACGCTCCAGTTGCTGAGGGTCCTGCTGTTCCTTCAGCCACTCCCGAAAGAACTCCACGGCCTTCACCATGCGACCTTGAGCGTTTGTCGCTCGCCCGTCAATAACGCGCCGCTCCTGCCGGATTGCCCGCTCCAAGAGGCTGTTAAAGACCTGATGGTCGTAATCGACTACTTCGAGGCGCGGGGACTCGCCCCTTTTTAAAAAGGCCCGCACAGTTTGATACCAGGACGTGGGATGTTCATCCCGTGGGAGCATGGAAATCGCGGCCGCACAGAACAACATGGCCGTTGTAAGGCGCTGCTGGCCGTCAATTAACCCCACTCGTCCTTCGCGCTCTTCCTCCAGAAGGAAATGCCCCAGGTAATAACTTTTGCGCTCTGCGTGAACACTTGTAGCCTGCTCCAGTAAATCTTCGACGAATACCGTCCAGTTCTTTTGGTCCCACGCATACGCCCGTTGATAGCTAGGAATACGAAAGCGAGTATTTCGTTGAACAAGCAGTTCCTGCAGCGTACAAGTGAGGTTCAAATCCGACATATGAAAGGGCTATGGTTAAGCAGCAAAGGCTAAAAGTAAGCTGTTTTTGTATGCTCATGCTTGTCCCACTCAAGCCCGGTAACAGCAGTCGTTGGGCATACGCCATGAAAACTGAGCAATTACCCTTATTAATCCATTTTGCCAATTATATTAGTCATAAAAAGCTAAATTAATTAGCAGCAACGTATACTTGTGCGCACCTTCGCTTCCACGCCCATGCGCAACGTCCAGCTGATCCCCGTTTTTGATGCCCCCACGCCATTTTGGCTGCCGCTGTTCAGCTGCCGGGTGCCGGCGGGTTTCCCCTCCCCCGCCGCCGACTACGCCGAGGAGCTCTTTGACCTGAATCGCCTGCTGCTGCGCCACCCCGACGCCACCTACCTGGTGCGCGTAAGCGGGGACAGCATGCAGGGGGCCGAGATCCACGAGGGCGACTTGCTGGCTGTCGACAAGCAGCTGGAGGCGGACCACAACCACATCGTGGTGGCCGTGGTGGAAGGCGAGTGCACCGTCAAGCGCCTGGTCTGCGAGCAGGGCCAGTGGTGGCTGCGCCCGGAGAACCCGGCCTATGCCCCCTACCCCATTGCCGAGCCCGATGCCGTGCGTATTTGGGGCGGCGTGACCCACCTGCTACACGAGCTGGCACCGGCAGGCCGATACGCTCACGCTGCACAACCGACGCACAACGGTGTATCCCACCTTAGCGGATGGTCGCTACACGATTGCGCCTTCACCGGATCCGAAACAGGTGTCCGTCCTTGAATTAATGGATGCGAATCGCGTGCGCTACGTTCTCCAACCGTAGCGGGTAGAAAAGCTAGTGCACGCTTCCTCGGTAGGGCGGTGACCAAGTGGTCACCCGGTGTCCAGCAGACGCCCCCGTTCCGCGAAAGGAGAGCGATCCGAAACGGCTATATTGACCGGATGAACAAGGGGGTGATTTTAACATTGATAACGTTGATTTCCTGCCACGCTGGCCCCAGCGCTAACGAACGCCCTGAGCAGTTCATTCAACGGGTCCGGGGCATGGATCTAAGCCTGCTGAGGAATGTGGTGATCGAAGCGCGCAATAAGCGCGATAACCGGTACCACTATTCTTACTCGTACACATTCGTAAAAGGCGACACCCTGTTAGTGCCGTCGTTCGAGTATTTTGATGAGCTCGTCCAGGAAGACCGTACCTACCTGCTGGACCTCTACCAGCTCACCGGCACGGATTCCTTGCATCGGGACGTGGCCCTTCAGGTGGGGAAAGCCTACGCGCAGCAGTTGTGGTCCCTTTATCAGCAGCTGCAGGTCATCCACGTCGTGTCCTCTCGGGATGCCAACGCGTACCTGACGTTCACCTTGCAGCCGGACTGCGAGGTGTTCTATGTGCCAAACCCGGCCACGTTGAATGCCACCGGGAAAGCCTACTTCCGCCAACAAAGGCGCGTGGATGCCCACTGGTATTATGCCTGCCCTTAAGGCGACTTATCCGACATCTGTGTTAGGCTTCCATACCATTAGGAAAGCGTCCATCCTAGAGCTGAAGACCTACTTATACCACCTCAACTAAGCGCTCAATAACGCAAAAAGCTCCCCCGTGAAGAGCATTATTAGGATAGTGCCAGCACCAGCAGTAGCCAAGATAAACTCGATCAGCAGGGCACCATATAATGCCCAGAATGAATCAATCTCTACTCGGGTTGGGTCGAGTGGATCATAAACTAAGCACACCAACCGAGGCGCTTCCTCTAGCGAAGAAAATCGGAGTTGAGAGGTAAATGAATACGGCTTCCCTGCGCAGCTATAGGTGAAACAGGCGGCATAGACGGTATCATCATCCACGCCGCGCTCCGGCGTAAGCGCCACTCGTCTCCCTTCCGTCCGCAGGCCCTGCCGCTGCAATCTATAACGCTGCACAAACACCACCTTCTTCCCCTTTAAATACCACCCATAGCTTAGAACAATTCCTATGCTGATACTAATCGTAAGATAAAGTTGCATCATGAATCGTAGCCTGTAATAGGATTTTGTCAGCAAAGATAAGGCGTCCTCAAACGACACTCTTTCATGCCTTATGCGCCCCTACCTTGGAATTATGGTGCTTTGGCAGGGAATAGGCTTCCCTTTAGAGGGCATTGGCTATCCTAAGGCAAACCTCGCTTCTGCCATTCAAAGGACGAGATTGCAAGCTGTAACCCTACGCATGTTGTTTCAACGGGTAGGGTGGCGGTGTTGATTCCATGCGCGCAGGGCCTCTTGGTAAAACCGCTGCATCTCCTCTCGGCTGCCGTCCATATATACCCGAAACGTGGTCTGGTCCTTTCTTCGAACCTGTAAGTAGGGGCAGTCAAAGTCCGGGACCTTGAAGACGGGGTCAATGGCCGTGATGTCGGGATAAAAGGCGGATTCGCGCTGGTGCTGGCGGGGGTCATCCCCGTCGAGCCAATAGTGCGCCATGCGTTTATCCGTAAAGAAGCTGCCCGCCTTTCGGAGCTCGAAATTGGAATAAAATCGGTGGACGGTTTCTCCTTGGTCGAGCATGCCCACGCTGCGGATAAAGGCTAACTCGCCAGGGGATAAGGTGGCCTGCGTCTCTAGGTGGTTGCACGAGAGCAGCAGCAAGGCCATGAGCGCAAAACAGAAGTTCTTCATATGATTTACTGCCTGCACCATGCCGAGACGGGCAAAGATGCAGACTTGATCCCAATAAGGCGAGACTGTGCCCAGCGAAGCGGAGGTTGACGCAAGGCACAACCTTGAGTCCTATCCCACACGGCGGCTGCCCTGCCTACCGTACGTGCTGCTGGGCCACTTAACGGAAGAACCCAGAACGCAGGGAGAGATAAGATCGGATAAGCGGGCGTTAGCGGACACTATTACGGGCGCCGGCGTTGGGGAAGTAGAAGCGGCCAAACCCCCTCTAAATCGATAGCTTGCAGGCTGTTCTTCCTAGTTCTATGCCCGGCTGCGGGCCGTTTCCCTTTACGTGAAAAACTATCTCCTCCTGCTCACGGCCCTGCTCAGCCTGAGCAACTGCCAGAAAGATCCCGCCCCCCCGCTGCTGGCCTTACCCGGTCAGTATTACAGTGCGAACGAAATTGTGGCCCAGCCCATCCGCATGTATACCCAGCAGGGGGAGGTGCTCAACGACGCCCTGATCGAAGACTTTATTCACCGCGAGTACGAGCCCTCGGGCTTCCTGCGCACGAATCAAGCCATTGGCGATAGTCTGCTGCTGCTCACCATTCCCGAGAAAGGACCGGCCACGCTGGTCTCAAAGACCTTCTACCCAACCGATTTCGCTCAGGCGCAGGTTAGCGGTCAAACCCACGACTCCTTCACCTTGACGCGGGTGGATTCCATCCAGTTGTTACTTCCTACCACCCCTCCTCTGCGCTGTGCCGTGCTCGGCGACCAGATAGAAAAGGCCCTACCCAGCAGGCGTTGTGTTCCGATTGTCAACCAGATAGGGTATTCCCAACTCTGCTGGCTTAAGCCAGCGTATGCCATCGGCATCCGGGACGGGCAGCTGTATCTGCCGGCGTTAAACTACCTGGTGAAGTCGGCGGCTCCGGGAAGCCGCTGTCTCTTCAGCCGAGGCAGCCGGTGGAATTTGTTCAACCCCGCCCTTCGGAATCAGCTGCTAGCTGGGGACACGCTGGTGGTGCAAATAAATGAAGTGGCCCTTTTGAAAAAATAGCGTCTCAGGCCGCGCAGCACCATCCGGGCAACGGATCACTCCGGTAGATGCTGGATAAGAGGTCATGGCTGCAGGGTTAAGCGAGACTCGGAAGGGATTGAAACGTCAATAACGGCTAGCGGCAGCATGACTAATCTTGCTATAAATGCCTTCTAATGATCTAATAGTGGCGGGTATGTCACTGGCCTCCCTGTGCGTGAGTGGGTATGAGATGCGAAAGGCATTCCACTATCGGCACCTGCGCCAGCACGGCCTTTTAGCTACCGCGACGGTACTGACGGCTCGGCCCGTTTCTGTGCTGCACAATTATGGTATTCGGCTTGATGTCCACTACCGAGATAGTAAGAACAGGCCGTATCAGGCTTGCTTGGTTGCCCCAGACGCCGAGGACCGCTTTACCGAGTACCAAGCCGGTGATCAGGTGTTCCTGCGCTACCACCAGCAACGGCCGGCCCTGTGTGAACTGGAAGAAGTGCTCGATACGCCTTGGTGGAGAGGCCCCCTGGTCCCGGCCATTCTGCTAGGGGGCGCTGGCTGTTATTTCCTTTGGGAAGCAATTTCTTCCTTCTTGAAATAGTAAATACCCCCAGCGGAAAAAAGATCTTTTCTGGGTCAAGCTTACCGTAACCGGATTCAGCGAATGCGCCCTCTTAGGCAAGGGGAAACGGGCTGCCCGACGTGTCAGCCCCTCGGGAGGAAACCGGGTCTTCCGCTAGCAACCAACACTCTCGTGTTCGGCCACTTCTTTCAGCAGGGCACCCGGTGGGGCAGGCCGGGATAAGAAGAGCGCCGGATTGGTCACATTATGATGGCTCGATTTATCCAAGAGCAGGTCGAGCCGGTGGTCTCCGTCCAGATCGCCGCCAAAGCGGATATCAATCATCTCATCATCCAAGCTGGGTTGCGCCAGCAGCCGCTGCGTGATTGGCTGCCCCTGCCGGCGGGTGGTCAAGAACAGTTGGTAATTCGTGACCACGCTCTCAGTAGACGCCGGCAAGGTGCTTCGCGGGCCCGTGGCAAAGAGGGCATACGCTACGCCTTGATATGTAAACTCCACCCGCTCACCGGGCCAGAATGCACGTTGTAGCTCGGGGACGGCTTCTACGGGGCGTTTCTCCCGGAGCGGCAGCCCCCGGATTAACAGCAGGGTCGTATCCGTGTTCGGCGTGGAAAGAGACCAGCCGGTTTTTTCGCCGCCTTCGATCTCGTCCACCACGCGCGCCGTTTGCAGGGAAGTGGGTTGCAGATAATAGCCCTGCGGCCCCCGGAATATGCCAACCCAGGCCTGCTGGGCAGCGGCTTCAAAGACTTCCTCGGCATGAAAGGTGCCCAAGGGAAGAATCGCCCATCCCTGCTTTCCAGACGCCACGGAAACCGTATCCGCTGGCGTGGTTGGTTGGGCGAGTGCTTGGGGTGCTGCGGCCTTTCCGACCGGTATAGCTCCACCGCGCTCGCGCTGCTGAACGGAGGGAGCATCGCCACAAGCCGCTAGCCAGATAGACGAGCTAAGAGGCAGAATCAGTTGTCTAAGCATGGAGCAGGAGAAAAACGAAGCGACGTTTCATAGAGGAATAAGGTGCTCCAAGTTTCTGGGGCGCTAGGGACGTCGTACTAAGGTATAGTGGAGGGCACCGCGATGCAGATGTTGGCTTGTATCAGCGTGCACGGCATACAACCGCAAGGTGTCGGTATGCAGCGTGAACGCAAGGTGCGTCGGATGGTCCGAGTCTGGATCCAGTAAGAGGTAATCCAGATCATTGTCCAGCAGCCCTACATAATCGAATTGGGGGGTATAGCGCTGGTAGTGGGGCAAGCCCCGCACTTCTCCGGTTGCAGTGAAGAACACTTTGCACCGTTGCCCGAGGGAATCGACGCCCGTGTACTGCCCGGCCAGCAGCAATTGATTCAACGCATAGGTGGTGCTATAGGCTAGCGAGTCGCCCTGCGGGAGAAGCCCGGGTACCTTGCGAAAGGTTTGGGTAGTCCCCCCTTTCAGCGTAGCATCATAGCGCCAAAGCTGGAGCAGCGTGTCGGCGCCCACAATCCGGTAGCCCAACGCGCTTTGGTTACTGTCCTCCCCCTCTAGACTGAAGGCAAGCGTATTCGGTTGCGCCCCTGGCCGCAACGATACATAAGCTGGGACACCCCCTTCATGGTTATTATAGCCCAGGGCCACCAGGAGGCTGTCCCCGGCGCGCGTGTGGGGATCCACAATGAGCATCGAAATGCCATCCAAGGCTTCCCGGGCCTGATAAGGGGAATGCGTCCGCACGAGGGCTTTGTAGTACCTGAGTGGTATCCAGGCCCCACGTAGGATGGGGATCAGCTGTTGGGCGAGCCTGTCTGCGGACCTCGGGCGAGGGGAAGTGCGCTCCGGGGCTGTGGCTGTCGAAGAAGCAGCAGAAGGGTCCGGCTGTTCTATTGCCTGTTTAGAATCCGCCGGCTGACAGGCATATAGGCACCCAAAGAGCACCCACCCGACCCAAGCACTGTACCGAGGAAATATCATAAGTATGTATCCACTAAAAGACCAAGCAAAAAGTATAGTTCACCAGATTGAACTGGTCCATACGTCCTATTTATGTTCCGACGCAAGTAAACATCAATCAACTGATCGAACAGAATAATCAGCTCTTCTAATACCTGATCACGGGCTCTTCTCAGAACCCATCTAAAAGATGGCTGCTGCTCCCTGTTGCCTTATCTGCCTTTGTTTAGGCTACTCAATAGGGCGAATGGCGGTAATCAGCCAGCGGCCTTGCTCCCGGGCTAAGCTAAAGGCCAGGTTGCGCCCCTCACTCATTTGGCGCTCGCTCCAACGGTAGAGCACTCGGGCAGTATCGGCGTGGATCGTCACCTGCGACGGCTGGCTTGCTAACACGAACTGGGTCTGCGCTTCCCCCGCCTGGGTATAGAGAACATGGTCAAAATCCAGCCCCTGAATGAAGCCGTCAGTCTGCGGATGCGCTTGCAAGGAGTCCTGGCATTGTTGGAAGTAGCGCCGCTGCACTTGCAGGTAGGCGGGTGACACCGTGCCACTGCTTTGCAACAAGCGGACGTAGCTGTCGACGGCGTGAACGTCCACCGCAAATACATTCGTACTGTCCTCGTCCAAGGCAGCGGGCACAAACGGCAGGGAGTTAAGCTGGGTTTGGTGCTGCGCATACCAGGTCAAAAAGGTGCGGATAACCGCCGTCGGGGACGCCGTGGTAGACACTGAGGCTGGGGTGAATGAGACCCTAGCTGGGGTAGTTTCGTTCTGCTGCGGGCTGGAGCAGGCCGTGAGCAGGAACAGCACGATTCTCAACAGCCTTTTGTCGTGTTTCATGCCCCTAAGGTACTAGTCGGCAGCAGACACCTACCTGCCGGAAAGCCAACTGGATTTTAAGGACAAGGAGAGCGGAATAGAGGCCGGCTAGCGGCGAAGGATTTATTTACATAACCTTTACTGATTGGACTGATTAATCACCTTTGATGAGTCTGATTATTATCTTGTTAGAACCGGTGTAAACGCAATTTTTACTTGGAGAATGAGCCCTAAGGGAACAAGGAAATGGCTCCCTAGTTAGGAGCTCCCATGGGAGTTTGCGTGCCACTTTCGTACTTTATCGCCATGTTCAAAAACTTCTTCTTCACCGGTTGCTGCCTGGTACTAACAGCATCGTGCAGTGAGGGGGATGGTGCTAATGGAGTCTATCAGGAGGTACCCCTCGTTTCCAGCGCCGGGGATACCCTTTACGTCAAGTCCTATAACTGGGGGTTAACAGGCGACCATCAACTCTCCACCATTAGCGACACGAACGTCCCAATCGGGTGGGATGACCAGCAGCGGCAGGATATTGTCAAAGGCCTGGATCCGTTTCTATATCGCTTTGCCCACGATACGCTGACCGTGTATACACGTGCCCCACTTCCTGACTTTAACATTCGCTGCCCCTCCATCGTGGTACGCTATCAACTCGTAGACAACCCACAGTACATGAGCTTGTATGAACAAGTTGGCAAACAGTCCTACTATCGTGTACCTAGATAGCAGGTTATCCCGTTGCCCTACCCAAGCGCCTGCCTAGGGGTGATCACTCCGTAACAGGGTGCTTTCCCGGGCCTAAGCAAACAGGATTTTAGGGGCAGCGGCCGGCGCTGCAGTGAAAGTGTACGATACCTTAGGCCGCGTGGTGCTTACAGTGACAGCCGATGCGAGAGGTTCCGCGCGACTAGTGGTGCCTAACGACCTGAGAGACGGATTATACATCGTACGCTGCGAAGCGGGGACCAAGCGCCTCGTGGTTAACTAGGGGTGCCTTTTACACCCTCTCTCCGGGTTACATGAATTTGCATTAAATAATACCCGAGGTTAACTCATCGGAGGTCCGTCGTGCGTGGCAAGTTGGCTTTGTTGCAGGGTAACTGCCAGTACACTATTGAGCGCTAGTTAACCGCCTCGTCTTTTGCCAAACCGCTTCCAAAGGCTCCGCTTTGGAAGCGGTTTGCCTACTATTTTTGTATTGGCTTACGTAGCTGTATAGACGACTTGACTTGTATTGAATGGCTCTATACTTTAATTCTCGCTACCCATCAGCAAGCACTAGCAGCAGAGTATATGTGGCAGTATTTACACGCTCATAATGCTGTTCAAATTGGCAATTGTCATAATGCAATATTGAAGGCCGTGCTCTGCCTCAATACAGTTTGCCAAACCGAGGGGGTAATACAAAGGGTTAACACAAGGTTCATGCAGGGCTGCCTAAGAAATTAAAGCTGCTATATAGGCCCGGTTAAGCACCTGCAACAAATGCAGTACGTCAACAGCTTGCCACAAGGGTGGGAGACCGAGGGCAACAACGTAGTCCGTTTTGCCTCTTTTATGTAGAGAGTATTCCTAAAACTCGTAGCCTCCTACCCCCTAAGCTATAGTGTTGCTATTTGGTAATCGGTGCTTCCGATGCTGACGAAAGCCCTAGGACGAGGCGGCGGACCCCGGCGGCGGTAAAGTGACAGCCGCGACGGGTCCGATATCCCGAGGCCGTGAGCTGGGCAGCAATGCGGCGGTAGTCCCACTGCAGACTACGATAGAGCCGCGCGAGCTCGGCTGCTTGGCGGTTGGCCAGACTGGCCTGGGCATTGACCTGGCGTTGCTGTTGGCCTTTGATCCGGGCCGCGGCCGTCAGATTCGCCGGCGTGCCCAGTTGAAAGCCCCGGGCTTTCTTGGCCGCCAGCGCATCTTTGGTGCGGGTGGAAATCGCTTTCGCTTCTTTCTCGGCCACGGCGCCCAGCACATGAATCGTAAACTCATCGGCGGCGGGCATGTCCACGGCCTTAAAGCGCACGCGGCTTTCCATCAGGGCCGTCAGGAAAGCCAGGTTACGGGCCAGCCGGTCGAGCTTGGCTACCAGCAGCACCGCCCCGCGTCCTTGGCCGCCTGCATCGCCGCTACCAACTGGGGGCGGGCATTCTTGCGCCCACTCTCGATTTCGATAAACTCGGCTACGATCTGCTCGCCGAAAGCGAGGAAGGTGCGCACCGCCGCTTGCTGGGCTTCGAGCCCTAAGCCCGACTGGCCCTGGCGGGCGGTACTGACACGATAGTAGGCCACGTAGTCGGGCATGGAAGGGATGGGGGTGGAACGGGAAGACCCAAACCTACGGCTTTATCCCGTTGTATCATTACATCAACGTGCGTTTGTGTAATGATACAAAATCATACTTGCTCTGTACTGATCTGAATTGTGTCGTTATGATACCTTACTTTACCTTCGAGTTAAGTGCGCTCTGGTGGGCCGAACACTAGGTGCGTTGTATCTTCTGTGTTTCTCAACATCCAGCGCCGATGGCATCATGTGTATTTATTTAGGACAGCAGCCACACTTGCACTACGACAGTGCGGAGCACATTATCCCAGCCGGCCTAGGCGGAATACAGAAGTTACCCCGTGAGTACGTCAGCCGCGAATTCAATCACCAAAGCTCTAAGCAGGAACGGGTGTTCATAAAGTCTTCTATCATTGCCCTGCCACGACAACTCTTAGGACCGGGCAAAAGAGGGAGTATGAACCCCTCGAAAGCTACTAAGTCCACAGTTAACGTATTTAGTAAGCAACCATTGGAAGACAGCTTTTCGCTGGGATACATCCAACAGGGGAAACCACGGGAGCTTCCTTATATCGTGTGGAACTCGAAGCGCGACGAGTTCACAATTAGTATAGAGAAGACAGCTAAGGAGTCAGACGTAGCTGAATTCAAGCGTTACATAGCCGCCTTTAAGGAGGATCGCGTTCGGATGATTTCGCATCCAGAATTAGACAGTGATACCTATATACTAGGTGTTCAACCTGGCTTGGAGCATACAGTAGACTTCTACATTGCCAGTCAGGACGGGATTACCCATCCCTTTACCCAAGAGTTGTTACGAGAAATAGATACTCTGATCGTAGACAAGGCGACTTTTACAGGTGCAGAAGCCTATCATGTAAGAACACATCAAACGGCCGTAATTGGGAACGAGTACTATACCTGTTGCGCCAAAATTGCTTTCAATGCGCTGGCCTTTATTCAGGGCAAAGATTTTGTCTTACAACCATGCTTTGATCCGCTACGAAAGTGGATTGCCCAGGGAGGAGATAACCAGTTTGTTAGGCTTGCCCCGGAGTTATTTTCGGAGATGAAGAGCGCTTTTCCAGTGGATTCCCACTATATACTCTTTACCAAAACGGATTTAGGTCTAGTTGCAAGTGTTAGCTTCTATGACAACATTCACAACCTAGTGTGGCTAAGTGAGGAACCTACGGGAGGCCCTGTTCTGGATGGGTTTATTTGTGATTGGCGGCAACGACGGGAGTTGCATTACAATGAGTACATGGCCCATCAAGTGGAAAGTCTTAATGGCATGTCCACTCAATTCTAGTAAGCTGTGCGCTGCATTAACCAGACAGTTTAGCGGCTGAGCAACCGTCGGCTTACGGCAATCCGGCTGAACCTCTTGGTACAGCACTAACTAGCAGTAAGCGCACCACTCCCTGCGGGCCTCCTTTATGACGGTCTCCAAGCTTAACGGGGCAGATGACAGCAAGGTGATGAACCAAACCAAGCACAAGACCACGGCCATGATTCGCCGCTACACCCGCATTGATAGCGTCCGGCAGCACAATGCCGCCCAGGAAATCGGCCTATAAACTTGCGCCCCTTCTTATGTCAGAATTGCACTTGTCTCCGAAAGACCCAAAACATCTCATTCAAGCTTATCACGCCGCCATTGAAGAAGGTATAGCCGCCGAAACGGCAGCAAAAGTGCTGGGCATGGCGGCTTACTTTCGCCGGGAGCGGGATAGTAGACCACATAAAAAAATGAATTCCGCCAAACTGGCGGCACATGGGGTTCTATACAAGTACCGTGATGCTAACAACAGGCATCATCTGGATATTCTAAGAAGTCAACAGATATGGTTGGCAGATCCGGCCACTTTTAATGACCCGTTTGATTCTCGCCTCTTGGTACGATTTGATTTGATGCCGGATACGGAACGAATCCAATGGCTCAACAAGATGATGAAAGCTCATCATCCCTTAGCTGGGGATTTTCTTATCAGATCCTTAGTCGAAAAGGCGGAGAAAGCTTTACTAGACTCAGCTACGCATGATGCAGCATCAAGGCTATGGGTCAGAAACTTCGTCTCCAAGATGAAGGTATTCTGCGTGTGTCCAGAAAAGGACAATATTTTGCTGTGGTCTCATTACGCCTATAACCATACTGGATTTGCTATAGGATTCGACCCGATCAAGTTAGAGAATCTCATTAAGCAAAATCAGGGCTTCACTACAGGTTATGTGGCGTATAGAGACCGCTACCCGACTTTACAAATGCCGCTAAATAGTAGCGCCCAAGTATTAAAGGAGGATTTGATAGCTAGCTTGCTGAATGTAAAGTCTCGACACTGGGCGTACGAAAAGGAAATACGGATGGTGACTTTTGACGGTCCATCCAGTATAAGCTTCACTCCCGACCTCGTTACAGAAATAGTGTTGGGCTGCCAGGTAGGGGAAAATTCTGGGGCCGAACGGGAGCTACTCCGAATTGCCGCTGAGCAGTACCCAGACACGGCGGTGTACCGTGCTCAAATGAGTCGGGACTCTTTTACCCTAGAATTCAATAGAGTGAGATAAGATGGAGGTATTGGATATTGTCCTGCACGAGTCAGAGACTACGGCTGTTGATTTCAAGTCAACAGCCTATAAGCCGGCTACTAATCCGGAGTTTATCAAGGATGTATTGGCGATGGCCAACGCCCAGGTAACAGGCGACAGATATCTGATTGTAGGCGTCAAGCACAACCCAGATAACTCGCGGCAAATACTCGGCGTGCCACCGGAAGATCAGATGGATGATGCCAGTTATCATAAGGCCATTCTGGATAACATTGAGCCGGAAATACCCTTCACCTATTCCTATATAGAGGTGGAAGGCAAGCAGGTGGGTGTATTCCGGATTCACAGCGTAACTGATCCGCCATATATGATGCGGAAGGATTCAGCTATGCTTAAAATAGGGCATTCTGTAATCCGGAAAGGCACTACAACCCTCAACCTGAGGCGGGCCGATATTGACCGCATGTTTGCTCAGCGGCAGGCAGCTGATCCGTTCGCGGGAAAGATCGACATACTGTTAGCAGTCGATGGGAAGCGGAAAACTACCGTGCATACTTGCTCAGA
Source organism: Hymenobacter sp. DG25B (assembly GCF_000801315.1). Taxonomy (NCBI): domain Bacteria; kingdom Pseudomonadati; phylum Bacteroidota; class Cytophagia; order Cytophagales; family Hymenobacteraceae; genus Hymenobacter; species Hymenobacter radioresistens. The sequence continues at coordinate 121,278 of NZ_CP010055.1, forward strand.
GGCCACATTGCCTTCCGAGGTGGCCCGTCAGAAGATAACCCATATTCTGGAGGAAAAGCGGAAAACACTGAGGCGCCAGCAAATGGCAGAGGAGTTGCTAAAGCAGCAAGCATCTGACAATTGGAGTACGCATCCCTTGCAGAAAGCCCTCGATAAAATGCAGTGGCCCAAAGGGCTCGACGTAGCCAGCATAAGCCTAATCGGGTCTGCAGGACCGCGCAAGTACGAGGACCGCAGTATCGAGGAGCTGGAAAAGAACCTGCAGAATGTCGAAAGTGACTACCGGGAAGCTGACCAGTATGCTAGGTATGAGGAGCTGGCCCACAAGATCAATTTCATTGTGCTGAATCACAGCGAGCAGTACGTAGAAGATTGTTCGCTAACGATTACGCTTCAGCATGGTGCCGGCGTGGACATTGCCACGAAAATCATCCAGGAGCCGCAAGCACCGTCCGCCTTTGGTTACACCATGCCGCGCCCTATGCCAATGGGGTATCCTTTCGTGGAGCAGCAAGCGGAGCAGTATCTGATCCGAGATAGTATGAAAAGCCTGAAGCACGGGGTCGAAAACCGGGCTTTTCAGGAGCCGTTACGGGTTTTTGTTCCCCTGCAGGCCTCCGGCCGACAGCTGCGTTTCCACTTGACCCTGACCGCTAAAAACCTGCGTAAGCCCGTAGTGAAGGAGGTAATTCTTACCATTCTATGACCGCTATAGCGTAACTGCTATCGGGTTCTCTCAGAAAACGGAAAATATAGCACGTTCTGACGCCGCCGACCGGCAGAACATCGCCGCCGGCTACTAGGGCCCGGTAACCCAGTCGAACCTGTACACGAACCCGAACTTCGTGATACGCATCAGTCTATAGATTATAAAAAAGCCCTGAGATGAGCCAGGGCTTTTTTATGATCGGGAAGCCAGGGTTTATGATGGTTCCTTGGAAGCATAACCTCCGAGTTGAAGTTATCGCCCTGCTAGTTAGGCAACGGGTGAAGATCAGCCTGCTGAACTGAGCTGCTCAGCTAGTTGCTTGAAAATTTCAAAGGCCGCGTGCCCACCTATGCTCCCAACACTTTCCTTGGTCAACTCGTGTAACGCGTCGAAGGAGCGCAATAAAATCCCCTTCTTGGGTTCACTGCGTTGTAGCTGCGCGTCGACTACCTGCAGTTGATCATTAATATCCTCTCTTTGCGTCGCAAAAGTTTCAGCGCTCAGTACCTCACGGAGTTGCTTAACCAGGTCTTTAAGCTGCTGAATCTGCGTACCCGAAATGACCTGCTTTACTGAATCTCCACTGGCTACATTCAACTGAGCCCCCTGCCCGGTATTCGTAGTTTGCACAGAATTAGCACCCGTAGAAACTGCGTTGGTGCTGTTATCGCCGAAATTGAAAACCTGATTCGCCTGAAAGGGAAAAGCCGCTTCTACTTTATCCAGCCTTTTTTCTTCCTGCTGGATGAAGTAGATCGTCTCCTGCATACCCAGATCAATTGGGCAAGCTTCGCTTTTCCCCTTGAAAGAGCATTTGAGCTTGTGAGCTATCAGTTCTGTATCCAGCAGATGAAGGACTTCTTGGAGATAGAGCTTTTTATCACTCTTTTCATGAAATTTGTGGGTGCCATCAATCAGGATACGGCGTGTTTCACTTAAGCCATCCGGTGTATTGAATGGGTAACGTTTTGCATTCACTTGGTCAAAAGCAACCTGTGCCTGCCGACGAATAATATCTTCGTGTGTCATTACGGAAGTAGTTATCTGAAGTGGACGTATCCTGTTAGCTGCCGCTTTCTCTCCAGCCTCGGTTAGATGTACACCGAAATAGTGAGTACGCCGACCGTAAGGCCATTCGTTGAGCGTATCGTTTGGCTTGTCGTACTCCAAGAGGCCGCGCCGTATGCCTTCCTCCAGAATAAGGTGAAACTCCACCTCATCTTTGGCAAATGCTAAAGGAAAGTCATTGTGGATAGTGATGTCGCGTGTTTTGTAAGCCGGCACATCCACATCATACAGCACCTGTAATAAGTGGTCCCGCTTTTCCTGCAGTGACTCCGAAGTGTCTTGGGCGTCGTGGAAGGCCTTGCTGGTGATGTGAAATGGCTCTTGTCCTTTCTCTGATGCCTCCCGGCAAAGCCCAGCCAACTTGCTGCTGGGGGCATGGTTGCCGGCTACGGTACTGTGATACAGCCCTATTAAAAAATTAAAATCGAAGATGGCCCTCCCGATGGGTGCAAATTCATACAGCACCAACTTGTTGTTACCTCTGTACGGCGAGAAAACTGCACTGCCTTTTATGGAAAGACCCGTTAGGGGACACGTGGCAAAAGCATTGAATAAGGTGTCAGGCATTTGACTAAGGTATCAGGCAAATAACACAAGCATAATGTCAGCTTACAGTAGGTACGAAGCTACTAAAAAGCCCCTGACTGTTATCCGTCAGGGGCTTTTTAGTAGAGCTGTCACAGCATGGGGCTTCACGCCGGAAAACATCCTAGCCAGCGCCGCGGGCATTTTGCTGTCGTCAGGCTCCACTCACGCTTTCTGGGCCAGCAGTTGCAGGGCGTAGGTGCGGTGGGACAGCTCCAGCTCGTCGTGATTTATTTTAGCCCCTGCGGCAACACAGACCCCGATGACCTGCATAATCATGCCTTTCCCGACGGCCGGGAACTTGCGAAGCTCGGTCAGTATATCTGCCACCCCTCCAACTGCGTGAATGCCGTCAGCTAGTAAGCTTTACCAACCAGGGGGAGCATCCACCAGTTTTGCCGGCCTCTCAGGCAATGGATCTTCGCTAAGAAAACCGCCCCTGGATAGCTCGGCTTTTAAGTTCTGACAGCGTACGCTCAGTTGCACGTAGCTGCGCAACAGCTCCCGTAAAGGTTTCGACTTCCGCAGCCAATAGCCCCTCTGCTCGTCGCTGGCTGGCTTCCAGTTGCTGAACATACCCGGACTGCTCCGCTTGCTGGAGCCGGCCAGCAGCCTCCTGGTGTGTAACGCTGATTTCTTCTGCTGCAAGTTGTTCTTCCAGCTTTGCAAGTGCTCTTTCTTCGCCTCCAATAACATCCTCCTCCTGTGACAGTCGACGGTTAGTTTTTCGGATTCGGTCAAACGTTTCTCGTCGCTGCTCCAGCTCTGTTCGTCCTCGGCTAAGCGTGCGGCTTCGCTCTCGTTCTTCTCCCAGAGCATCTTCAAGGAGTCGGCGAGCTGGCTCAGTTCGTCGCCGAGCTTCTGCATGCGCCTGTCCACCGCCTGTTGATAGGTCAAGTGCTGCTGCTGTAAGAGCGCGTCGTACTCGTGCTGTAGCTGTGTTAACGTCCTGCTGCTTTCCTCGAAGTGCTGATTGCTCTCGGATAAGGCGGATTTCATCCTCTTCAAGCGGTCCAAGGACTCGTTCCTGCTCTGCTCGATATGCTGCCTGATACGCGCGGTCCTCGTCTGCCTGAGCTGCTGCATCCGCTCGGTCCGCTGCTTCATCCGCAGTTCGGTCTTTTCGATCCTCTGCTGCTCGTACTCGGTCGCGCTGGGTAAAGAAGTGGCGTACGCCAGGCTCTCCCATAAATCGTTGAAGTGCTCTAATTCCTTCTCGAAGCTCGAAGAGTTGGCATTCGTAGGACTCAGTGCCCGGTGCTGGTATCTGGTGTAAATCGCTTCCAGCCACGCCCGCTGCTGGGGTTGCATCAAAGCCAAAGGGGAGGTGTTGCTCTCGCTCACAGTGATAAAGCCATTTTCGGCTGCTGACCCCATCCAGCAACCGCGCAATTTCCCGGTCGGAAGCAGCAATGGGTATAGTGATTTCTAAGGTATTAAGCTGCACGCGCTGCAGGCCCACCAGCTTTTGATAGTCTACGGCGTGGGTAACGTGGATTTCTACCAGCAGCAAGGCCTGGCCCTGGGCATCGGTAAAGACGATATCCGGCCGGCAAATCAACTCGCGGCCGTTCGCTGGCTCGTGTAGCTGGTGCTCAGCTAAATAGAAAATCCGACCATCCGGCGCGGCAAAAAATGAACGTTCCGCCAGCACCTGAGCCGACTCAAACCGTTCCGCCGGCCGCAGGGTAGGCAGCCGGCCTTCGTAGCCAGGGGCTGGATAGGGCTGCACGTCGGGCACGAACACCCAACGCCGCTCCTGCAGCAACCGCTTGGCTTGCTTGTGGGCATGAGACTCATCCTGATAGTCACAATGTTCTCCCGGCGCCCAAATACGGGCCTGGTGGCGGAAATAGGGCGTGCGCTTGGGCCCTTTACAGAAGGAGAGGGGGCGACGGCAGCCCCGGCAGAAGTACTGCACATTCCGGGCCTTCCGCGCATCGGCGACGTGCACCACCTGCTCCAGTTCGTCCATAGCCAGGACGAACCGGCGCTTGCGTAGAGAGGAAGGATCAACGCTCATTACAGAAAGACAGGCAACTCCGCTGCCCTCACGTAAGGCCGCGAAACCTAAAGTTACGGGTTGCCTAGTATACAACGCACGCTATTAACCCACTAAAAGCACAGAATGTAGATCTAGGGGCCGCTGGAGGCTAGGCGTTCTTGTGGCATCACCAGCTCAGTGACAACTGGTTTACTACCAGCCGTCACCTCTTAAAGAGGAATCGAGCAACTATAGAGGGGAGGTTTGCTCACGCCGGTAGATGCAAACCAACGCGGATTCATCCCCTCGGCTTACGTTTTCTTCCTTGAAATCTTGAATTTCCTGCGGATCAGTCATTCCCCAGAAGTCAATGCATTTATCCAGCCATCTGTCAATGATGGACATCGACTTCTTCGAAAGCTTGTGGTGGATAGTGGCCGCATAGATTCTAGTAAAGAGGCGTTTGTCAAACAAGCCATCTACCTCGTCCTGGGTAAAATAGTGCTTGAAATACGTGTTGTTATCCTCCTCGTCCGGGGCATTAGTATAGTGTTGCGATGAATGCACTTTCAGGTATACCAAGGAGCCTTCCGTTGTCCTTTGCACAATTTCAGCTATGATTTTGCGGCAATCCTCCAGGGTAAAAAAGTGAAGGATATTGGAAAGTAGTACCACTGAAAACACTTCTGAGGGCAACGGATTTTCCAGCAACGTCAAGTTCTGGGTAATCAGATTTTCGCAATTATTATTCGTGTACCGATTGGCATGAACCTGTAATTGCTCCAATTGATACGAGTCATTATCAATTCCATAGATGGTTCTTTTCGACTTCAACAAATCAATTAGATAGGGATTCTGTCCGCACCCAATATCTAGCAGGGGACCCTCAATAAATTCATCTTCATAATCACGCAAGGGGATGGAGCAATCCCGGATTCTCTCCTCAAGAGTCATCACCTCATTCACTGCTTCCCAATACAGCTGCATCGTTCTTTCCATAGGTATTGGCTTTGATGACCGCTACGTTACTACAAAAACAGGAAACAGACAGGCGTTCCGACGTAGGCAGCGTGTTGTTAAACAAAGGGGTAAAGCCTTCGCTTGGGCCTACGCGGGTTTGCTTGGCGGCTGCCACGCGGCAATCAGGTCCATGTCGAAGGGGGCTTCGGGCGCCAGGGGCTGGTTGGCGAAGTCGTACTAGCCGCGCTGGTTAAAGAAACAGTAGGAGGGGTAAGGGTAAGATGGCTTGCGTGCAGCTGCGCGTGGCCGCGCTGCGCATGTCGAAGAGCCGTCGGGCATGAGGCAACACCCTCCCAGCAGATGAACAGCTTCGGAATCAGCGGTGCTGCCATTCGATTCTGTTCAAACCGGGCGTATACCCACAGACCCAAGGGAGCAGGTCAATGTACGAAACGACATGCCCATACGCCCGCGGGCCAACGGGTGCTTTATCAGTACCAGTAGGCAGGGCTAACCAGTCCACGAAAAAGGTCATTTGAGTCGCCACTTCTATGTTAAAGAACGATAAGTGGGGGCTTATTATTCCTTATTCTGCGCTTTGAGGATAGGTTCTGCTCCGATTTACTTATCATACCCTATTGACTAGTGGCTAATATGGGAAGAGTTCTGCGTCGTCAATCTTATCGAAACCTATCCGCTCAACTTTCACCTCTATTAAACGTCCGTTTAATAAACGTTATAAAGGGATAACCCCTGTCTTTGCTGGATAGAAAAGAAGCGCGAGGCGTTTGCTTCGGCATTCCGTTACCTTCGTGGCATGCGTTATCTTTTTATACTATTTTGTGTTGTTGGTAGTATGTCAAGCTCCTATGGGCAAACGACTGTCTCCGTAGGGCCCCGTATCGGGCTGAATGCGGCTACTGGGAATTTTGACATGGGCCGCCCTTATCACACCACTTTTGTATGGGGTGGAGAAGCAGGGGCGATGGTACAGGTATCCCGCCAGCATTGGGCGGTGCAGGTGGCCACACTCTACGCCCAAAAGGGATTTCGGGTGGATGATGAACATGAATATGACCCCAACGTGGGTGGGGTGTACATGCGGACCAGGGAAACTTACCGCCTGAACTATGTGACGCTGCCCCTGCAACTGGCCTATACGCTGCACGCGGACGGGCAAGGGTTTCAAGGCTTTCTGGGCGGCTATGTCGGCTTTCTGCTGAACGGGCAGCTGACGTATGATGATATCTATCGGCGTCCCTCATATGAGCCGGTGTACTATAAAGGGAAGGCGGATATTAAACCTGGCCAGGAATTAGAGATGAAAGGAGACGTTATTTCGAAAGGCACAGATGCGGGTGTGCAGGCCGGTATCGGGTATCGCTATCAGCAGTTACTGACCCAAATAAGCTATAGCCATGGATTAGTCAATTTGGGGACTAAGTATCCTAATCAGCCCAGTAATTTATACACGCCTGAGTATTCAAATCGCGTCATTCAGGTCTCCTTCACCTATCTTTTTGCGCCTCTCTCGGGTCGCCCGAAATAAGGGGGAGGGGCTCAGCTGTCCGCGTAGGGATCTAGTGCTTCTTCCCAGGTACCTTACCGACGTCTAGTGCTTGGCAATCTCATAAGCCGTAAGGGTCAAATACAGGGATTCACTGGGCCATACATTGCGAAAGGGCGTCGTGGTATCCAATGTTTCTTTTGCTTGGACCACCCCATTGATCAGCACCTCCGCGGTCAATGACGCCGTTGGAGTTAGGCGCACGCGGTTATTTCGCTGGACCTGCATAAAATCGAGCTCGACCGAAACCTGGTCGACCTCTTGCCATTTCGTATTGCGCGGAAAGGAATACAGGAAGGTCGTATCGCGGAGTGCAAACGTGCTGACTTTCAGGTTGTCATAATACCCGGCCCCCACCGGGTGCCTGCGTTACGTGGGCGATCATCACATGACCACCCCATTCGGGCCGCAGATGCAGGCCCGTAATGCGCACTTGCACGTTGGGCGTGGGGTCGGCAGACTCCGCTTTACAGGCCAGCAGGAAAAGGAGAAAGGCTAGCGGGGAGAGTCGCCGGAGAAAGGACATAGATAAAGTAAGCTAGGGGTGCAAAGCTAGAAGACTTCCCGGCATCAGCCACCAGCAAAGCCCCTCTCCTCGACTCGCTGCCCCAAGCGGGGGCGGGCTTCTTGGATAAACCACTTTCGTTGGATAGGCTAATCTGTGAAGCATTCGCTCTGTCCAAAAAAGGGGTTAAATCCCGGCCCCGAAAACTGCGTTTTCGGGGCTGTTTAGACAGGAGGCAAATGTGTCCAGAAAACGAGCGTGGCTGTTGCAGAACTCCCCAAGAGCCCACATCTCTGAGCAACAGCGATGGCACACGGCAGAAAACGAGGCTACAGAGGCTTATCCAAGCAGTTGATTAACCAGCAAACAGGTGGTGAATGCTCATTTATGGAGTTCTGCAACAGCCACGAGCCTTTTTTGGAGGGATGATTTAGAGTTCAGCCAGCTCCCATGCATCAACATCCTCTGTTCTGCTGAGAAGACTTATTCATGGGTCAGGGGAGGTAAACCCAGAAAGAAAGCGCTGCAGGCAATTACCTCTATCTTGCTTCCGCATTCCTTTCCTTCTCTTTTGGCCACTCTTTCTTTGCTACGGTCCTTCGGCTTGCTCTTGGTAGGCTTTGTTTCCTGTACCTCTCCTGACGCGAAGCAAAAGCTGGGTATTCCCATCGTCGGCGCAGAAACACAGGTCGTGCTTGAATCCCTGATTCAGCATGACAGCCTAGCCCTGTCTAGCTCGGGTAGCAGCGGCCGGCCTATCCTTTCCCAACTAGCCCCTCTGGGGCTGATTGTGCAGGCGCCCGTTGATACGGGGTTCTTACACACTACTATCCGTCTGGATTCGGTTACGCTGCGCTCCCTGCTGCGCCTTAAGTATCTAGATGGTTTCTTTTTTACCTCCCAGGATTCGCTTGCCCTGATCCAGCAAGCCCAACAGCAGCAAATGGCTCGCTTCGATACCACACGGTTGGCGCCTAGCGACTGGCTGAGTCCGCAGGCGCTCGAGCGCCAAAAGAAACAGCAGGAAGAGCGCCCTTACTATCGCTTCTCGCAGCCGCTCTTCTCTAGCGATAGCTCCCGAGCCTATCTGCTGTTTGATTACCACTGTATCGGTTGTGGTGGAGGTGTTGCCTATCTGGTCGAACGCAAAGACGGCGTGTGGCAACCCGTCGGCTGGCGGCGCCGCTGGATCAATTAAGGGATCCGGAAAAGGTGCTTTACTGTACCAGCAGCTTAACGTAATTGCAATTATAAACTCTTGCGCCCTTCCCTCCTCTTTGCCTTTATAGCAGCCAGCCGGCCCGCCGCCTGGATTACTCCATCTCATGTCGCTCGCCTCTGCTGACCTCTTTCAAGCTATCCGGTTGCATGCCCCCCTGCAGGACCTGGTGATCCCCAATATCAACGTCCGGAATGAGAACGGCCAAAGCTTGTTACAGGAAGCGATTGCCGCTCGAAACGAATCGGCTGCCCGCCTCCTGTTGCGCCAGCAGCTAGACGTGAACAGCCAGGATGACCAGGGGGCAACGGCTCTACATTATGTGGCCCTCTATCAAACGCCAGCCCTGGGGCAACGCATCTTGCAACAAGGCGGTAATCTGGCCCTGCTCGATCAGCATGGCAACTCCCCCTTATGGACCGCCGTGTTCAATGCCCGAGGACAGTATGACGTCGTCGACCTGTTTTTGCAGTATCAGGCGGATCCCCAGTCGGTCAACCGCTACGGGAAAACCCCGGCAGATTTTGCGACCCAAATCCAGGACCCGTATTTAATGCGCGTCTTACAGCCGCGCGCCTGAAAAATTGCCATTTTCGGGTCAAGACGCTCGTGTAACCCCGCGTTATCTATCACAGGATGAGACATTGACACGACCAGCAGTCTCGGCCGAGTAAGCGAATCGTCCGGTATGTCGGGGGGGACCCACCTGCGTTTTACCGTGGTATGCTGCGGCATGGTACCTTGCCCAGGGTATCTATTCAAAATCTGGCTACTGATTTTTCTTCTCTTATGGGGTATCACCGGGGCATCGGCAGCGGCTTTCTTGTCTTTCTGAGTCTGCTGGTCAGTTGTGCCGAGCCGCCGGAACGAGTCGTCTATCGCCAGCCGGTGCTCGTGTCCTTGGTGGATGGGTATGTTCGATTTCTGAAGCAAGAGCGGGTAACGGATGCCTTTTGTGTGCTGCTCTACCGATTAAATGATTCGACCATGGTCTTTTCGCTGTCCCCCTCCTACCCTGACCTGAGCGTAGGCCCCCCACTATACTTTGAAAAAGTCCAGCAATACACGGCTTATTTCGTCGGTGAGGAAGACAGCAGCTACTATCGGCTGCCCCCACTTCCACAACCCTTGCCGGCTGATTTACTGGAGTATGCGCAGCAGATCGACAACATTACCGATCCTAATTTCCTGCCGCAGGAAGACTTAGAAGGAATTTGGGAGTTTCACTTTGTGCGCGGAAAACTGCGCCACTATGCGCCGCGGCCCCGTATCAACCGCTATGTGTATCTGCCACCCAGCAAAAGCTAATGCAGCTGGTAAATAGGGCTTGGACACGAAATGCTTGAGTAGCAAAGGCGCTGAGATTGCCGGATCAAGCGGCTGTATTGAACCTCTATCCAGATCTAGACTTCGTTATTCATTCTGCTACTGAACAAGCCGGAGAGCAGGGCTATTTCTGTGCTTGAGGTTATGTAAGCGGTGGCAGGGAAGCCTGGTTATCGCTTCATGTCCTTCTTAGAAAAAGACGCATAAAAACGGCTTAGCAAGTGCTGGAGCACCTATTTAATAGTGTGCTGATCCTCAGGCTGAAGGGTAGGACTTTTCCAATCCACTAGTATTTATAGGGTAGATTTACCCGGTTAACGCTGTGGAAAGCGGTGAATAGCCGCATCCCCCTATTATCCGTGCTATTCCTGTGGCCTATGCTCCGACCTCTACTGCTCCTTTTCTTCCTGGCTTTCAGCTTGCCCCTGGTGGCCCAACAGCGCCTGGCACACGCCCGGCAGCGCAGCTACTACACCAAGGTCTTCCGGCTGACCGAGCCGCAGACACAGCTGCTGTACAATCAGGGGCTGAGCCGGGCGCGGCAGGAGTTCTTTACGGCCGCCGTAGACTCTTTTCCCACGGACAGCCTGACAGCTGGGATGACCCGTCCCCTACCCTTAGGCTATTACCTGGTCGCCCACACCCAGGGTGCTCAGTTAGTATACTGGCTGCGCACGGTAAGCCGCCTGCAGGTAGCCGTGCTCAATAACCAGGCGGACCTGGTGCTGACCGTGCGGGACTCCAGCGGGCAGCTGCTGCGCGATGCGCAGGTGCGGCTGCACCGCCGCCGGGTTCCCTTGGATCCGCTGACGGGCACCTACCGCCTGGCTAAGGGCGGCCGGGAAGGCCTGCTGGCCATCACCCAAGACGGGCGCACCACCTATCATCTGCTCGAGCGCAAGCGCCCCTACGGGTGGGAAAAGCGGGGCTGGGTGAAACGGGCGCTCTTTTCCTTTCCCCTGAGCCTGCTCTCTTCTCCGGTCCGCACCCTGTGGCATGATCTGCACAATGCATCTTACACCAACGAGCGGATAGTGGGGCTGCTGCGCTCCATCTTCAATGAGGAGGTGCGCTACGAGCGCCAGGAGCAGCGCGAGCGAAAGCGGGAGGAGTACTGGGTCAGTTACCTGGCCCTGAGCAAGCCGCACTACCGGCCTAGTGGGGATACGCTGCGCTTGAAGGCCCGCGTGCTGCGCCGGCGCGACGGCAAGCCCAGCACCGACCCGCTGGATTTGATGCTCCAAAGCCAGGGCAAGGTTAAAAAGGTAGCCACCCTCCGTCCCGTGCGGCCCGGCTCCTATCTCTACACCTTACCCCTGACCGATACGCTGGGCCTGCAGGCCGACCGCAACGTGACGCTGTACCTGCAGGACCGGCAGGAAATCACCCGGGCCGAAGAAACCTTCTACTTCCACGATTACGAGCTGAAGAACACCCACTACACTTTGCGAGCCGCGCAGACCATTCACCGGGCCGGCACGGCCCAAGCCTTCTATCTGCGGGGCACGGATGCCAACGAGCTGCCCCTGCTCGATGCCCGCGTCCGACTCGTGGTCCTGCCGCTGGAGGTCCGGGAGCTGGGCAGGCCCACCGTCTTTGTGCCCGATACGCTCTGGACCACCTCCCAGGCCCTGGATCCCGTGGGCGAAACCCGAATCAATTTGCCCGCCGGGGTGCTGCCGGCCACGGCCCTGCGCTACCGGGTAGAGGCCACCTTCCTCAATGCCGACCAGGAACAGCATGTGGCCAAGGAAACCATCACCTACCACCTGGACCCGGCCGAGCTGACGCTGACCCTGCAGGGAGACTCCCTGCAGCTGCGCTACCTGGTGCACGGGCAAAGCGTGCCGCAGGCCGCTACCCTGGAACGGTGGGCGGAAAATGGGCCCCTGGGTCCCGTGGCCGGGCAAAAGGTGCAGCTGCCCCTGTCACTGCCCGTGCAGCCTCACGTAGCGCGCTACGTGCTGCGCGATGCGCAGGGGCACCGCGCCGAGCTGCGCCTGAGTGAAGCGAATGCTGGCCTGAGCGTGCAGTCCGACCGGACCCGGGATTCGCTGTACGTGGCCGTGGAGAACCCCCACCGGATTCCCTTCTGGTACTTTCTCTACCGCGGCAATCAACTCATGCAGCGGGGCACGGGCACCTCCTGGCAGGTAGCGCTGCGCACGCCGGCCCGGGAAAGCTGGTTTGTGTCCCTGCATTACCTCTGGGGTGGGGAGATACAGGCGGCCGAATACCGGATTCAGCTGCCCCAGAAGGCCCTGCTCATCCAAGCCGAGCAGCCGGCCGTGGCCTACCCCGGCCAGCACCTGCGCCTGCACTATACCGTCACGGACGCCAGCGGGGAGCCCGCCGCGGGAGTAGATCTGACTTCCTACGCCTACACTACCAAGTTTGCTGCGCCCACCGCCCCGGCCCTGCCGGACTTTGAGCCCTATAGGCCGGGGCGGATAGCTGGGCGCCGCTTTAGTCTGGGCACCGCCTTTGATAGCTCACCCCAAAAGCCCGCCGCCCAGATCCTGGGGGATACCTGGCCGCAATGGCGGGAGCGGCTGGGGCTGGGCTCCCTGCGCTTTTATCAGTTTCTGTATCCGGACCAGGGCCGGTTTCTGGAGTATCGGCCCGCGCCGGGCGGCATCACCCAGCTGGCCCCCTTCGTGGTGGACTCGGGCCGCATTGCGCCCGTGGCCGCCGTGTACGTGGATGGGGTGCCCGTCTACATCCGGGAAATCAACGCCCAGGAGCCCTATGCCATTGTGGCCGACAGCGGCTATCATACCATCGCCCTGCGCACGGCCACCCGGCTGATCACCTTGGAGCAGGTGTATCTACGACAGGGGCACAAGCTGACCTTGAGCATCGACCCGGCCTATGTGCAGCCGAAGGTGCAGCTGGAAAAGCGCCCGGCTCAGTTTACCCAAGCCGAGCAGGCCACGCTCAACCGCTACCTGCTGCCCGTGGAAACCGACCGGCGGGGCGGAGTGAGCGGGAGTACCCTGCGGCAGGGCAACCGCCTGCAGGTAATCGCCGCCGGCAAGACCGTATACAAACGTAATAAGCCGGTGGTCCTGGGTGGCCCGTTTCGGCCGGACTCGGTCCTGTACCGGGAACCGACCGGGCTGCGGCAAAAATTCCTGTTGGAGCCCGCCTACCAGTATCACTTTGCCCCGGGCCTGCTTAAAATGACCAGCATGGAGCCGCATGCCTTCCAGTCTTTGCCAGCCTTTCTAGCTTCCTCCGATTCCCTACCCTTGCGGGGTTTTGCCTACACGGAGGCGGCCGTGCGCCAGCTCTTTCCCACCCCGGTGTTCCGGCCCTTCATTCGGCTGCGTCTGGATGACACGGTGCAGACGCGGGCCGGCCAGGGAACCCTGGAGCTCTGGCGGAGAAACGATCTGCCTCAGCCGCTCTACACGCTGGTGACCCAGCCGGGTCGTCCCGGTTTTGTGCGCCTGCTGCGCCACGCCCCCGCTATTGAGGGACTACCGCCCGGTACCTACCAGGTAACGGTGCTCCTGACCGACAGCACCTGCCTGCAGCCTGCCCCGGTGCTGGTGCGGGCACAGGGTACCACCTACCTGCAGCTGCGGCCACAGGATCAGCGCCAGCCAGGGCCGGCCAGCCGGCGGGTGCTAGCGGAAGTGCAGCAGCGAGCCCAGCAGGAGGTGGCCCGCGTACACGACCTGGCGACCCGCGAAATCAAGGTGAAGGCGCCTACGGCCCGGGGAGTCGCGGCCGGCAACTGGCCCCTGGTGCGGGTCGGGTGCTGGACAAGCAAACGGAAGAGGGCTTGCCCGGGGTCACGGTGTTGGTCCAGGGAACTGAGATCGGCACGTCCACGAATGCGGATGGCAGCTTTGAGCTGGCGGCTCCCCGTCACAGCCAGTTATCCTTTTCTTCTATTGGCTATATCACCCAACAAGAGCTTGTGGGCAATGGGGGTAGTATCGAAATCCGAATGATGCCGGATACCAAGCAGCTGTCGGAGGTGGTGGTCACCGGTTTCGGCTTCGAGAGCGTCCGGCGGGATTTTAGCGGCCAGGTGGCGGGCATTCAGGTGGGGGGCGCCGAGGTGCGTATCCGGGGTACGGCTTCCCTGACAACAACCCCAAAGAGGGCGCCCCCGCGGACTATCCCGGAAGTACCCTTGCTGGCCAGCGGGGATAAACAATATGCGTTGCGGCGGCACTTTTCGGATTATGCCTGGTGGCGGCCCGCCCTGTTTACCGACAGTCAGGGGAAGGCCAGCACGGAAGTCATCCTACCGGACGACGTCACGGGCTGGAACACGTTTGTGCTGGCCTCCGACGATCACGGCCGCACGGGCCGTGCGACGGGCAGCCTGCGCTCGTGTAAGGCCGTGCTCGGCGAGCTCATGGTCCCGCGCTTTCTGGTGCAGGGCGACCAGGTGCAGGTGCTGGGCAAGGCGCTCAACTACCTGCCGGATACCAGCCGGATTACCACCACCTTTCAGGTGAATGGCGCCGTGGCTCAAACCAACCGGCACGAGCTGGTGACCGCTATCATTGATACGCTACGCGTGACGGCCCCCGCGGCGGGTGACTCGCTGCAGCTAACCTACCGCCTGCAGCAGGAAAGCGGCTACCAGGATGGGGAAGTGCGCCGCCTGGCGGTGCTGCCCCGCGGCACCCGGGAGCGAGTGGGCACCTTTGCCGTGCTTACCGCCCGGGACACCACACTACAGCTGCCGGTGAATCCTCGACTAGGGCCCGTCACGGTTCGCCTGGAAAGTGACCCGCTGCCCGAACTGGAGGAAGAAATCCGCCATCTGCAGCGCTATCCCTACCTGTGCAACGAGCAGGCCGCCTCCAAGCTCAAAGGCCTGCTGGTCGAGCAGCGCATCCGGCAATTCCGCCACCAGCCCTTCACGGGGCAGCGCGCGGTCCATCAGCTGATCCGCACGCTGCTGGCCGGCCGGCGGGAAGGACAAGTCTTGTGGGGCACCTGGGCGGCTTCGCCGGCCAGCCCCTGGGTGAGTTTGCACGTGGTGGAAGCGCTGCTGGAAGCTGAGCAGCTGGGGTATCGCGTGGCCCTGGACCGGCCGGCCCTGGAAAAACAGCTGCTAGGCCAGCACGATCAGGAATTTACGGCCTCGCGAACGAGCCAGCCGAGCGCGCATTTATTCCAGCCCGCGGCGGACCGAATCCGTCTGCTGCAGCTGCTGCAACGCTTGGGCACTGCGCTGGACTATGCGACGTACTTGAAACGCATCGAGCAGTCTTATCGGGGTCAGCTGCCCCTGGATGTGTACCTGGCCACCGTCACTCTGCGGCAGGCGCTGCACCTACCCTATCAGCTCGACACGCTACGCCGCTTTCGCCGCACCACGCTGCAGGGTGGCGTGTTCTATGAGGACAGCGTGCAGGGCAGCGCCTACTATCAGCAGCAGCTGCCCGCGCGCATTGGCAACACGCTGCTGGCCTATGCTGCTATGCGCCAGCAGGGAGGACAGGAAAGGGAGCTGCTGCGCCTGCGCACTTTCCTGCTGCAGCAGCGCCCGAGCGGGCACTGGGGCAGCACGTATGAGAGCGCGCGCATTCTGGAAACGATTACGCCGGATCTGCTGGCCGAGGGCGCCGGCGCGGTCGCGGCCACCGTCCGCCTGCGGGGGCCCTGTCCCGGGAGGTAACTCAATTTCCCTTTGAAGCCACATTCGCTCCGGGGGAAGAGACGCTGACGCTGCAGAAGCAGGGCGCGCTACCGGTTTATGCCACCGCCTACCAGTCGTTTCATAACCCGGAACCGGTGGCCACGGCGGCTCCTTTTCAGGTAAGCTCTACCCTGGCCGGCAAATCCGGGGGACAGGTGTCGCTGCGGGCGGGCCAGCCGGTGGAGCTGGTGGTGACGGTCCTGGTGCCGGCGGAGGCCCGGTATGTGCTGCTGGAGGTGCCTATTCCGGCTGGGTGCTCCTACGGTCCGCCCGCGCCCGTGAACCGCCAGGAAGTGCACCGCGAGTACCTGCGGCAGCAGACCGGGATTTTCTGTGATGTGCTGCCCGCCGGCAAGCATGTGTTTCGCATTGCCCTGCAGCCCCGCTTCCGCGGCCGCTACACGCTGAATCCAGCCCGGGCGGAACTGATGTATTTCCCTACCCGGTTTGGCCGAACCGACAGCAAGCAGGCAGAAATCAAGTAACCGTTTTTTGGTAATTGAGAAGCAAGAGAACCTAGGACTCCTGTCCAAAAAAAGAGGGTAAAACAACGGCTCCGGAAACCCAGTTTTCGGGGCCGTTTAGATGGAATTCTAGGAGTATCGAAAAACCAGCCTTTTTTGGAAGGGCGTTACCGCAGAATTATCGAACCTTATCTTTCTGACTACTGGCGTAGGAGGCACAGCCCTAAGTGGCCTAGCTGCGCATCCACCAAGCCGGGCAGCAGCCCAACCGTGGCGGTGGAATAGGCATATAGATTGGTCATGGGGAGCAGCAGAAGATAGCCATCCGCCCTCCGTTTGTCGGATGGACTTGTAGAGCCGGTTTCCTTTAAGCCTGCCCGTATTAGCTCTTTGCCATCTGCTCTACTGCATATACTGACGGCGGATGGCCTGAGAGAAGGGAATGGGTACCGTATAGTCTTGTACCTCGGGTTTTCCGGCACCATAGGCTGGAATCCAGCGGGGCATCTTCTGTAAGACGCGCACGACTTCCTGATCATGGGCGGTATCCATTCCGCTGCGAATCTGGATGTCGTGAATGCGGCCCGTCGTATCAATGCGGAAGGAGGCGAATAGGCGCCCTTCCCGGGCAGGAAGGCGAGTCCAGCGCACCTGCTGCCACACCAACTGGTGCAACCGGTCAAGGCCTCCTGGAAAGGAGGCCTGGCGATACCAGTGGCCCGTCTGCTCTAAACTATCCGCTTGTTGGGCTGCTTCTTGCAAGAATTTCGCGCCGTACTTGCTTTGTAGCTGCTGCACCATCATGGCGTCGTAGCAGCCATAATAACTACCGGCGGTGTCCGTGTCTACAAACCGCCACTGGATTTGATAGGACTGACTCAGCACATGCAAATAAGTGTTCGGCTGCGGCAGAAATTCAATGGAATGCAACGCATACATGCCCTGCTGAAAATCCTGTCTGGCCCGCGCTGCGGCTTGTGAGCAAGTATCAGAAGTCTGAACGAGCGACTCTTGACGCAGGGTAGTAGCAACCGGCGAGGGGCCGTTACAACTTAACAAAAGCAGGAAGAGCAGTGACTGTAGTAGGGCAATGCAAACAGCGCGTAGCATAGCAGCAGGAATAAGAGCTGACTTGATAGAGGTAGCGTATAAATGTCCTGTGTTCGTGTGTTGCAAGGTATTAACTAAGAACAGGATGTTGCATAGAAGGCGGTTATACCTCCTGTTACCGTAAGAAACTTTTTCCAGAAGTTGGGCCAGCTTGCCGTAGCTCCTTTTCTCGCTTTTGCCTAACTAGCCTACTCCGTTCACCCGCAACAGATACGCTCAGTTAGCGTTTGTCTCGTTCTTCCCTCGCATGCGCTTTCTGAAGAAGGTATTCTTAGGCGTTCTCCTCTTGCTGGTCCTAGCGCTGAGCGGGATGGGGGTGTCTATTCTGACCATGGACGAGCTCCAACCGGGTTTGCAGTTGGAGGCTTCTCGGGCAGCCTCCCTTGGCGGCATTTGGTTGGGGTTATACCAGGACCAGCATTTTTCTATGGGCTACTCGGAAACTAGCCTCAACACCCGGGGTACGTACACCTTTCGCGACGATACCCTGCGCTTAACGGCGGATCCGGGCACGGTCATCACGCGGGGGAAAGATCGGCTCACGTTCGTGCTGGTGGATTCTCTCCTGTTGGAACTGCCCCAACCGGCTAGACTCGGCCGGATCAACTACTTGCAGGTTCGCCTCAACCAGTTTAAAAGCCCACACCGCCACTAGCGCGCGATGGAACAGAACGTTTCCGTATCCATCAGGATCCATTGAACCTGTCGACAAAAAGACTTATGTTTCGCTTCGGTTTAGCATAAGGCAACCTGTCGGACAGGTTATCAAAATTTCACATCGAAGCGCCCGTCTGTTACCTGGACTTGTTGGCCCGTCTGTGCGTTGGTGCCGAC
The DNA here is from genome assembly GCF_000801315.1 of Hymenobacter sp. DG25B. Lineage (NCBI taxonomy): Bacteria > Pseudomonadati > Bacteroidota > Cytophagia > Cytophagales > Hymenobacteraceae > Hymenobacter > Hymenobacter radioresistens. The sequence continues at coordinate 139,280 of NZ_CP010055.1, forward strand.
AAAATGGAACCGACCGGAGAGAATGCCTTGGGTGCGGTCGAAGCGGGTAATGGTGAGCTCGCCTTCATCTTGGTCAAGCTTCTGGTAAGTATTGGGTGAGCTACGATAGGATGCTTGAGCGCTACCCTTACTGTTCTTGAATGAGTAGGTTTTTCCTTCTTCCACCAGCAAGCTGTCAGCGGTAATGTGAATCCCTTCACTGGGGCTAGGTCGCCATCTAACGGCGGGAATGTTCAAGAAGTAGGAGTCCCCATCAGGCTCTGTGCCTAAATTCACATACTGCACATATAAGCCGAGTTGTCCAGCTCCGTCTTTGGGCAGGAATATGCGCCCGTCCACTTTGCAGCCGAAGGTCATGGCGCCGATGGTTGTTTCCGGAGGCAGTTGGGGGGAGGCTTCGTGTTTTTTACACTGACTGAGCAGGAGTAAGACCGTTAAACTGGCGACCAAGGGCAGAAGACGCATGGGGGAGCGAAACAGGAGATAAAGTGGCCCGCAGGACGCTAGGCAAGGTAGAATCGGGAAATAAAAAATACGCTGTTTCTACCCCACCCCTCACCCGCGCGACCACTGGTGAGCCCGGGAGGCGGGAGGTGGTCTACTTCCTGGCCGGGCGATGGCGCCAGGGATGCCCGCTGCAGGAGCGCACAAAGACGGCCGTGCTGCCATCAGCCAGCCGGACTTCGGTGTAGACGCCATTGCCATTAAAGTGGCGGTTGGTTAAACTCTCTAGGGCAGCTTCGATGGAGGTAGGGGCAGGCATAGGCGAAAGATAGGGGCTTCTTAGGCCAGGGACCAAGGAGAGCCGACGGATAAACATAAAGAAGACTTATCAGACTAATAACATGCATGACTAGACAAAGAAGAACCATAGGCGCAGTGGTAGAAATCAACCTGTTGAATGGCTACTATGGGTATGGGCGAATCGTAGGGGATGCCAGCTTCGCCATTTATGACCTTTACATTCCGCACCCGCTGACGAATCTGGAGCAGATTATAGAGCGCCCCATTCTCTTTATCGTGGCGGTCTATGATGACGCAGTTACATCCGGCAGATGGCGGAAAGTTGGCAGCGCGCCTTTGCCTGCTATGCTGCGTACGTTACCTCTCAAATTTATACAGGACGCGCTAAAGCCTGAGAGTTTCAGTCTGTATGATCCGAATACAGGGGAAATTACACCAGCTACGAAAGAGACCTGCAAGGGCTTAGAGCGAGCATCAGTGTGGGAGGCAGAACATGTGGAGGAACGCATTCGAGACCACTATGCCCATCGGCCTAATCAGTACCGACAGGAGGATGTAGCGGTTTTTGAATAATTCGTGGCTAACTCCACTTGGAGGAGTTGTCGCAACTCTTCTTTTTCTCCCTTAACATAACGTTTAGGTATCAGACGCAGCTGGGAATTAACGTATTTTGATGGTCACTTAATTCGAGTGAAAAAAATAGTATTTAGCGACTCAGGTCGCTCAATTGGTATCCTCTATCCGTTTTAATGTCTGCTATTCCCCGTGGCCTCTTAGTGGGGCTGCTCGTGTTACTCAGTTGGGGCTGTAGCTCTCAAAGCCCATGGTCCTTAGAGGAAGGAAGGGGACTAGCGCAAGCCGGGCAGATAGCACACATGGAGTCGCTGGTGGTACTCCACCCCCACCTCAGCTTAGGATTCGGCAGTTTCCTTCGGGAACAGGATCTATTGGCTGGAAAGGGGAAGGTTACTACTGCCCTGATTTGCCGCACCACCGATGGTGGCCAGTCCTGGACTCGGCAGCTAGTGGGCAAGGGCCGCTTTATCTATGCCTGTTCCGTAGGGCCGCAGGTGTATGCGGTTAACGTTCACGCTAGTGTGACGAACGATTCCTCGTATGTATACTTCTCGAGCGATGAAGGGCGTAGCTGGCACAAGCGCGGCGGTGTTGCGGGCCTGATTACTAAGATTATGTTCCCCTCCGTCGAACAAGGATATGCGATCGTGAATGTGCCCGGTCAACGACACCGCCGGGCCGTCCTGCTCACGGCTGATGGGGGCCGTACGTGGTCTCCCCTAAAGCACCCATTACCTGGGGTTAGGGATGGCGTGGTCCTGCCACAGGGGGGTGCCGCCTTTCTGCTTACGTCTTCCACTTCGCCGGTATATGCTACCCACTTGGCGCACGTGGAGCACACTGGGCAACCGCCCCAATGCGAAGAGCTACCCGGATTTCGCACCGATGTAGTAAGCAGTGATGCCCAGGGCAATCTCTGGTTTTTGGCCAATGATTCTACCGGACAGGTCCGCCTGATGAAGCGGGACGCCAGAACCCACCGCTTCTCAATGGTGCACCGGTTTGGCTCTAGACGCCCGACGGCCTTAGGAGAATGGGTGCAAGTACGGAAGCAAGAGGTATTTGTCCTGATCGCGGAACTAAGCACCCATCACAACGAGTATCGGTTTTATCACAGCGCAGATGGCGGGCGGCAGTGGCAAGAAGAAGCGCTACCGGTTGATTATAAGGTCAAACCATACGCCTTCTCGTCGGGAGGCGACGTGTGGCTGTCGGGTACCGGGGCAGAAATGCAGGTGCGAGCAGCGAAATAGGCGCGATCCTCAGTAAGGGGGCTATCTGGGTGATAGCAATACGAATCAAGCTTCTGAACACAGAATAAGGTCCGATAAATCGGCCTTATAAACTCCCTAAACCGCGTTTTACATCCAGGCTGTCGCCCTCGCCATCTGCCATTATAGAATCCCGAGAGCTATGGGTAGCGCATGTTAAAATCTTCCTGACTGACTGATACTCTTAAGTAGCTGATTCTGCAGCAACTGGTCCCGATATGCCCCCTCTACAGCCTGTCGAGCTGGTCCAGGCATGCTGGCTTCGTGAATCAACCTATCAGCTTCCTCCCGAAGCTGCAGGGCCTTAACCATGTTGTCATTTGCCTGCCCCATGGCCCGCAGGCGCTCGGCTTCGGTCATGGAGTAGCGACCGGGGTTTTTAAGCGTGGCCATGAGCTCGACGCTTTGCGCCGTCATCTCATCGGCAATCTTCTGATAGTTAAAGGCCGTTTCAACGTTCTTCTTCTTAAGCACCTCCTCGTAAGCATACGCCGACGCAAAGGCTTCCTGTCGCATGTTTTTATAGTCGCGGTAGGTGAAGGACTGGGCCCCATCACGACCAATATCCAGCCCGGAGAAAGCCTGGTACACCGTTTCCACGTCCTGCTCGGTGCGGCCCTGCAGCGCCTGGCGTAACCGCCGGGCCTTGTTTACTGGTGGCATGTAGTCGGGCTGGGAACGGGTGTTCATAGCCATGGCCCGGCCGAAAAGCTCCAGGGGGTTGGCGTAGCGCAAATCCTTTACCGATTCTACTTTGCGCAGGTCGGCCTGAATCTGGCGCTGCAGCTCCAGCCCCTCGTAGGTAAGCTCCTTGACCTGGCCGGTGATGTCGCGGGTGACGCCGGCAATCTGCCGGGCATCCTTGATTACCTGGTAGTTCTTAATGGTCTCGGTCCACTGCTTGAGCTGCTTGGCAAACTGACCGATGTGCACGCCCATGTGCACGGGGTCGTTGACGACCATCTGCGCGGAAGCGAGGTACGGAACAGTGCTGACCCCAAGAGCCAGCGCGAGGGCAAAGGCAATCCTTTTCATGGCTTGGACAGTGAAGTGATACTTAGTTGTTGGCCGTCGGCGCGCTGGCATCGGTCGCGCCGGTGGTAATGAGCACGGGGTAGCCGTCGGGCAGGCGCACGTCGCGCAGCTTCTGGCGCGGCGTGGAGGCCCGGCCCACCATGGCCGCCGCAACCCGCCCGCCCACCCCTACCACGGAGTTGGCCGCGGAGGCCGAGCGGTCAATGGCCAGGCCTACTTCCTGCGCCCCGATGGCGCGGGCATCGTTGAGGGGATTGTCGGCGGCCGGCAAGGGCTGGCGCTTTTGCGGGTCAATCATGAGCCCGGGCAGGTAGTGGTAGTCGTAGATGTCGGCCGCCACCCGCGTGGGGCCCAGGCGGCTGATGCGGATGGCCACGTGGTTGGATTCGACGCTGGCCACGCCGGCAAACACCAGGTTTTTGGGAAAGGTCTGCCCGCTGATAACGGCGTCCTCGACCAGGCGCAGCAGCACGACGGAACCCGTGCGAATCTTCTGCTCGCCATTCACCACCGCCTTGTAGAAAATATCGGGCAGCAGCTGCGCCTGCCCGTTGTCGGCGGCGTAGCGGTAGGAGCCCGCCTTGATGGTGCCAAAGGCATCATAGGCCATAGCACCATTACTATCTGGTGCAGCGGCTCCGCCGGCCCGCAACGCCGCCCGCCGGTCGAAGTAGCGCCGTCCCGTCATCTGCTCGTACGAGATGCGGGAGGCCGGGGAAGCCGCGTCCAGCATGTCCAGCACGTCTTCGTTCTGCTCATAGGGCACCCCATCGGGCGCTGTGCGCGGGCGGGCCCCGGCCCGTAAGTGCCAGCGCGGGTCAGCTCCGTAGCCGCCTCCTCGGCCCCCGGTTTGCACCACCGGGATGCGCACGGCCCGGTAGGCACCGGTCTGCGCATCCACCGCCGTCACCTCCGTCGAGTCGGGCGGCGGCAGGGCCGCGCGGTTGGCGGCGGCCCGGGCCTGCCGCTCAGCCGAGGCCAGAGCCGTGCGCCGCCGCAGGGCGGCTTGGCCCACCGTATCGACGGCCATGCCGCCGGCCAGCTGGTCGGGGGTGGGAACGGTGCCCGGCAGCTGGGCCCCGGCTTGCCGCGCGGCGGCCTGCTTTTGCTCCAGCACGTCCGTAGGCGCCGGGGCTGCTTCGGGCGTGGCCGGCGCAATTGTGGGCTCCAGATTTTGGGAGGTAGCCGCCACGGGGCTGGCCTGCTGCGCTACTTCCTGCGACAGGGAGCGGGCGTAGAAAAACAGCGTTACCGCCGTCAGCAGGCCGATGCCGACGAGCAGCGGAAGCCAGTGCCGGCGGGCCAGCTCCCCCACCGAGGGGCGAGGCGTTGCTGGGGTAGTGGGTGAATTAGCAGGACCGGGCGCGGGCTGCGGTTCGGTAGTGGAGTTGTCGCCGGCAGGATACACCGGCTGCATGTTGTGCTCGGACATGGTGAGATGTTTTAAATGGCTGCAGCCGTGTTGATGACTTTGCTCGGCACCTTCAGCACCAGCACCCGGGCCCCGAACTTCTCGCGCAGGGTGATTTCGAGGTGGCCCCGGTCGGTGGCCGCATACAGCGGCACGGCGTAGAGCAGGTAGCCCGTGGCCCGGGCCGGGATGGTCTGGCTTTCGGCCCCGCCTGCGGGCGCCAGGGGCCGGCGGGCCTCGTTCTTCTTCTTGCCCAGAAACTTCCTGCGCGAGTTTTCCACCAGCTCGAAGTCGGTGAAATCCACGGCGTAATCTATGCTCGTGGTGTTGCGCAGCTTCAGGCGCAGGTAAGTGAAGTCCTTGTCGTTGCGCACGTTGGCCAGCGAGAGCACCAGGTCGTTGTCGGCTGTGCGCAGCCCGCTGGTATCGGCGTGCCTGGCGGTGGCCAGCTTAGCCAGGCGCGCTTCGGCCAGCTCCCGCTTTTCCTGACCCTGGTCCAGGGCCAGCGCGTCATCCACGCCGGCCCCGTTGCGGGCCTTGCCGCCGGCGCTCACGCCCAGGGCACCGCCATCCTGAAAGTCGTAGAGCTGCAGCACCGGCCGGCCGGTGTACACCAGGTGCCCCATCCAGTAGCGCGAGCCGTAGCGCACCAGAATGGGCGTGGGCGGCGGATTGCGGCGCCTGGCCCGCACGAACACGGCATTGCTCTCAATCTTGACCAGGTAGTGCGGGGCCTGCCCCACGTCGACCAGGGACACCGGACCGGGAAAGACCAGGTAGGTCGTGGAGGAGTCAGAAACGGCTATTTCCAGCTGCATTTTCGGCGCCACGTTCGCCGGATGCGGGGCCTGCACCCCAGCAGGACGGGTGGCAGTCGAAGCCAGAGTCTGCGCTAGTAACGTGCCGGGGAGGAGCGCCAGCAGCGCGCAGGAAGCAAAGGAGAAGGGAAAACGCATAAGAAGAGGATAGAGGTAGCTTACTTACTGAGCAGGTTGAGCCGCGGGGGCAGGGGCCGTGGGGGCCGGTTGCGTCAGGGGCACCCCGGCGGCTTCGGCTTCTTCGCGCAGCTTGCGCTGCCGGGCCTGCTCCTGGTCACGCAGCTGGTCTTTCTCTTCCTGCGTGACGGGTGGGTTGTAGGCGATAAAGTCGAAGTCGGTGATGAGCAGCCCAAAGGGGTTGGCGTCGGAGCGGTCAGTTTCAACGAGGGCGAATTTGGCCCCCAGGGGCTTGCTCTGGCTTTGCTGGTCGCCGATGAACACCGTCTGCTTGATGTAGGCGCGGCCGGTAATGGGCCGGTGGTTCATGTCCAGGTGGATGCTGTCCACGGTTACGGCCTGGCGGGCACCGTAGCGGATGTAGTTCTGCAGCACCTGCCCGCGCTGGAAGCTCTCGAACAGAAAGCGCCCGCCGCGCTCCTCAATCAGGGGCAAGCCGGCGTCGAGGTTGTGCTTGAAGGAGTACTGGTCGTGGCCGAACATGGTCAGCAGAAAGGTCTTGACCAGGTTGCGGGCCTCGAAGGACGTGTGGCCCCCGCCGCGGCCTATCTGGGCCGAGAAGGATCCGGTATCACTGACCACGTACACGCGCTGGCCCGTGGATTCGTAGGCCCGGTAGAGCAGCGCCCCGGCGGCCACCGTGACCACTCCCAGCAGGGCCAGGGCCGACAGCGCCATGGTGCGCATGGTGATAAAGGTCTTATTTAAGTCTTGGACAGAGTTCATAAGTGAGTTAAAGAGGTTGAAGAAGAGAAGGGGCTCCGCCGCCCTGGCTTTTTTGCCCCACAGCCCACGGCTAGAGCGGCAGGTAGACCATCTTGCGCGAGTCCGGTGGCCCCAGCGGGTTCCGGTAGGGGTACAGCACCAGCCGGGGCGCCTGGCCGGCGGCCGGCGGAGTGGCATAGGCGTAGGCCACCCCGCGCACGGTTACGGCCTGCCCCGGCTTCAGCAGAATGGGCGCGGTACCCGCTTGGCCAGGTACAGTCACCTCCGGCTCGCGCAGTGAAAAGGTGTTCAGGGTGTCGGGTTCCCACGGGCCGTCCAGTGCCATGGCGGCGGGAATTTTCTCTCCCGGGGCGTAGCCCATCGGCTTCCACTTGAGCACGGCTTCGAAAGGCAGGCGGTAGCCGGGAGCCATCGGGGGGTAGTTGCCTTTAATGGGGCGCCACAGAATGGGTAACAGCAGGATAGCCGGCTGCGCTGCACCCGTTGCTTTAACTGACACCAACTGCAGGTAACCATCCTGGGGTAGTAGCTGCTCCAGGGCCGGGCGCAAATCAAGGGGCTTATCGGCAGCCAATTGCGGTGGTGTAGTTGTAGCAATTCTCCAAGCGGCCTCCCGGGCTTTGGCTTCGGGGGAATTGGCGGCCGCGGTGGCTACCTGCTGCAGCTTTTCCGCGGCGGCTTCGTTGTCGCTCTGGCATCCCGTCAATAGTGTGCCTGCACCCAGCAGGCTGAAAAGAAGCTGTTTCATAGCGTTGATTGGTTAGCGCCGACGGCGCGTGGGCGCGCCCGAATCGGCGGAGGACATGGTGGGAAGGTCGGCCGAGGCAGAACCCGAAGGCGCGCTGCTGGCGCCGCCACCGTAACTGCTGCCTCCCTTGTCGGGGCCGAAGCCCAGCTTGCGACCCAGGGCGCCGCTGGCCCCCCCGCCGTAGGCGCCGGGAAACACGACGCTGCTCACGGCACCGGCAGCCCCGGCCACCGCCCCGCCGAACATGCCCACGAACCCCTGCACGGCCGAGGAGCCGATGAGGAAGCTCGTCAGCCAGGGCACCATGCAGTAGAGGATGACGAAGCCGATGGAGTTGATGAGGTAGGTTACATCGTTGGCGTAATCACCCGGGGTCATGCCGGTGGGAAGCAGCACGTTGCCCGTCGCCGGCCGGGTGCCGGCGTAGTTCGCGTAGATGGTATCCAGCAGCGAGTAAGTCAGGGACCAGAACTGCACGGCCATAAAATTCTGCAGCCACTGCTTACCCAGCTGCGCGAAGGGCGGCAGGGCGGAAAGGCAAATGGCAATCGGGCCGCCCACGTACAAAAAGGCGACGATGTACTGGCGAATCATCACCAGCAGCTGCCTAATCAGGGCCACAGTACTGGTGGTAAATAATTCGGTGAGCAGGTTGATAAGTGAGAAACGGGTCAGCTTGTCGAAGGTGGAGGAGATGTTGCTAATCTGATCATTCACGAAGCCGGCCGTGTTCGTGGCTTGGTCAGGTTGAATAGCAGGCGAGCCAGCGGGGTTAGTGAGGCTGCGTAAAGACTGAGCAATAAACCCAGGGTCATCCGGCGCCACCAGGCTGGAAAAGCCCCCAATAGCCCCGCCAATCAAATCCATGAAGTCCCGGTAGAAGAATAGGATGAAGTACACGAACAGGGCCTTGAGCAGGGGCGAGAAATCCATGCGCAGCTGCCCGCCCTGCAGGTAGCCGCGGCCCACGGTGTAAAGCAACGCCACGGAGAGGAAGGGCGGAATCAGGTAGAGCTGGCAGGCCTGCAGCACCTTGCGCAGGGCGCCGTCGGCGGCCGTGATAAAGTCGGTGTCCAGGTCCATGCCGACGAGTAGAAACAGCGGGCCACTCATGCCGGCAGCGCCCCCCTGCGCTTCTGCTTTTCTTCCACGAACTGGTCGACGGCAAAGTCCAGCCGCTGCTCGGTCACAGTGGTGTAGGTGGGACGGCCCTCGGCGTCGCGCACCAGGTTGCCCATGGCGTCGCGCACTTCCACCGGCCGCTGGCGCTGGTAGTGGCGCACGAGCTGGTTGAGGTAATTGCGCTCGGCCGGCCGGGAGGTCAGCACCGCGTCAAGCTGGGGCGAGGCTTCCAGGGCGTACACCCTGGCCTGGGCGCCCTGCTTGATGAAGAACTCCCGGAAGGAGTCCGTGGAGCGCACCGAGCGAATCAAATCCATCTCGTGGCCCGTCAGGCCCAGCGGCGCCTGCAGGCGGGTGAGCGAGGCCTCGTTGGCGTGGCGCAGGATGATTTTGGTGGAGGAGTTGTCAATCAGCGTGTAGCCGATGGGCGAGTCGATGATTTCCTGGATGCCCTGGGTGATGATGGTAATGGAGCCGTTGGTCTTGCGGATGGTGCGGTACATCGACACGATAAACTCCTCCAGCACGCCCGAGAGCAGCGCCCAGGCTTCGTCGAGGGCGATGTACTTCACGGCGTCGGGAAACTGGCGGAACAAATCCAGGCTCAGCTCGGTGATGAGCATGGCCACCACCGGATACAGCGTGGGGTCGGTCTTCACCCGCGCCAGGTCAAAGCAGATGAGCGGGTACTGGCTGAGCTGGGCTTCGCGGGTAGAGTTGAGCACTTTGGCGTAGCGCCCGCCCGCCACGAACTCACCCAGCACGAGGAAGAACTCGGGCATGTCGATGTACTTCATGTCGGTCTGGTACTGGGCCCGCTGCAGGGCCAGCACCGCGGCACCCTCATCCGATGTCTCTCCTTCACTTGCCACCGGCGTCTCGGCCCGCATCCACTGGTCGAAGCGCTGCACGTACTTATAAAAGCTTTCCATTCCCGGGAACTCCTCGTCCGACTGGCCCAGCCGCTCGTGCTGGTTCAGGTCGTGGTAGTAGCCGGTCAGAAAGCGCGAGAGGATGGTGCGCTCACTCTTGCTCAGGGCGCGGTCCTTGCCGCCCTTCCAGAGCGCGGCCAGCAGGGCCAGGTGGAAGTTGAGCTTCTCGTCGGAGTAGTGCCAGGGGCCGTTTTCACCCTCGCGCGGGAGCAGGAAGGGGTTGAACTCAATCGGGTTCTGCGGGTCGTACTCGAAGTAGGTGTGCTCGAAGTCCGGCCCCATCAAACTCTGGAACACGTTGCGGTAGGTGCCCCCGATGTCGATGATAATCTGGCGGGCACCGCGCTCGTAGCGCTGCACGATGAAGTTGCCGAAGGTGTAGCTCTTGCCCGAGCCCGAGGGCCCGATGACCAGGGCGTTCTGGTTGTCCAGGTCGGTGTTGAACAGGTTTACCTTGACCAGGTTGCGCAGCCGGTCGCAGAGGTACTCGCCGGTGGGCTCGGGCCGGTAGGTAGTGGTCCAGTGGAAGTAGCAGGCGGCCCGGTCGGCCGAGGTGGTCAGCCAGCGGTCGGGCACCTGCCAGGCGTTGCCGGGCGCCAGACCGAAGAACAGGGGCAGGGTCAGGTAGCTTTCCACCACGGCCTCGGCCCCGAAGATGGAGCGGAAGGCGGCCATTGTCTTTTCCACGTGCTCGCGCCGGGCCTGGTCGTCCACGTCCCAGAGCAGACAGGACAGGTGCAGGCCCACGACCTGCTTGCCGGCCGAGCGCACTTCGGCCGTGAACTCGTCAATCTCGGCGGCCCGCAGGTGGTTGTCCTGGGTGGCCAGGAAGGACAGGGAGTTGTTGATTTTCTTGTCGTTGTCGAGGCTCTTGAGCTCGGCGCGGGAGTCCTGAATCAGCAGGGCCTGCGTGAGCACGTGCGGGCAGGAGAGAAAGGCCGTGAGCGGGTAGAGCATGGGCGAGGTGACCCCGTAGCCGTTGCGCACGGCGGGGTGAGCCTCACTCCCCTGCCCCACCAGCGAGACGATGCTCACGCGGTTTTCGCCCACGGAGAAGGCGCCCGGCACGTTGCTGATTTCGCGGGTCAGGCCGGCGGGCTGCTGGTCGAACTCCAGGTTGAAGTACTGGGTGTAGATCTGCGGCAGCTGGGCCTGGTACAGGCGGCGGTAGTCCAGGCCCCCGAGGCCGCGCAGGCTCTGCAGCAGCTCAGTGGCCAGGCGCTCGGCCGCGTCGAGGGTCTGCACCACGCCGGCAAACGGGTTTTTGGCCAGCTTCTCGCCGGCGCGGTTCACCAGCGCACTTAAAGCATTCGGCCGCACCGGTTTGGTCTCGTCCGAGGGCGCAAACGAGACGAACAGGTAGGCCCGGTGAAACAGCACCAGCCGGTCGGAAAAGTGGGCGTTCATCCTGCCCTCGAAGTAGCCGGGGCGGTTCTCGCCGCCCAGGCCCTGAAAGGGCCGGTCGTAGTAGAGGTCGGTTTTCTGCACCACCGTGCCCACGGGCAGGGTGCGCAGGGCCCCGAGCAGCGCCGACTGGAGAGCAGCAAACTCTTCGGCCTGCCAGCTTTCCATTTCGGGGCATTCGAGCACGAAGCCGACGCCCACGCGGCCATCCCGGAAGATGACCTTGTCGTCCTGGTAGGCGTAGGCCGGGTGCAGGTCCGCAAAATCTGCCGTTCGGGCGGCGGTGCGGTCAGCGGCCTTAGCGGGGAGAATGTTCATGCGAAGGGGGAATTGCGGTAGCGCCGCCCGCCGAAGGCCCCGACCGGGCGCGGCCCAGGGCAATGCGGCGCGGCTGCCGCCGGTGAAAGGATAGCCAGCTGAGCAGAAAGCCCGGGGGCCGGTGCCGGGCCAGGTAGCGCAGGCCGTAAAGCAGCACGACCAACACCATCAGTAGCAGCAGGTAGAGAAAGCGCGGGACGGTGACGACCAGCCCCGCGACGCCGATCAGGAGCACGGCGGCCAGAAACAAACCCACCACCAGCCCCAGGTCCGGCAGGTTCATGCCCAGCACCTGGGCCGGGCGCTCGATGCTTTTGTAGGAACGCATGGGCCGGTTTGCTTAGGGCGTTACGCCGCCTTCGCCCCCGCCCATGGCGCTGGCCAGGTCCTGCTTGAAGTAGTTGAAGCCGAACCAGAGGATGACGCCCCCCATGAGCCAGCCCAGGGCGCCCAGCGCATCCGGCGCGCCGCTGATAAACTTCTGCACGACGCGCACCAGGCCGATGGCCAGCACGATGATAAAGAGCACCTGCACGATGCTGATGACAATGGTCTGCACGCTGCGCAGGGCCCCCACGGCGCGGCCGCCGGCACCGGCCTGGCCGAATACCAGGGCCGGGGAAGTGGTAAGCAGCAGGGCCATGGCCAGGCGTTCGGCGCGGGAAGGTTGGTAAGTGTGGCCTGCCGCGAGCAGGCGCAGTCCGCGGGCTGCCGCCTGGGCGGCGCCCTGGTGCAGGCGCGTGAGCAAGGGTGTTTGCATGGAAAAGGAAGTAGGTGAATGGAGTGTAAAAGCAGATAGGTGACAGCGTAATCTTCAGGCGGAGGCCGGCGCCGCGCGGCGGTTTTCGAGGGCGGTGCCCATCAAAGCGCGCATTTTGGCGCGGCGCTCGGCGGCGGTGAGCTCCACGCCGCGGTTGTGCTCGTCGGTGGCCGTTGGGGCCGGCGCCGTGAGGTAGTTGTGCCGGGCCCCTTCCGGCAGCTGCCCGGCTTCGGGCGCCGGGGTCGGGGGCTCCTCCGGCTGCTTCGGCGCCGGGGCTGCTTTCGGGCGGATGGCCGGCGGCTCCGGGACGGGAGCGGGGTCCGGCCCCGGCGGCACCACCAGGGGCGCCGGGTGGAAATCAGCCAGGCGATAGTGGCGGGTGCGCAGGGAGGGATGGTTGCCGCTGAGCACCGGCGGCGCCACCGCGGCCCCGGGACCCGCGGGCATGGCAAAGCGCCACCAAAGTAGGCCCAGGGCCGAGAGCAGCAGAAAGAGCAGCAACCAGAGCATCGATTTCAAGCCGGCGGGTCGAAGTTTTTTGTGAGCATTTGCGGCAACTATACGGAGCACTTCCGTATAAGTTCTGCTTTAGGAGGAGTTTTGCGGAAGCTACGCAGGTGTTTCCGCCGGATTTGCGGGCAGGGCATGCAGAATCATGTACCAACAGCAATCTGGTAGTGCACGCGGCCGACGGGTTTGTTACCTTGCGTCACACACCTATCTGCTCTGATGTCTACTGCGACGCCGATCTTACCTCCTACTGCTCCACCGGAACCAGTAAATGCGGGCTTCCCGGACCCCGCTTTAATTGTCTCATATGCTACCGTTCTGCGCTATATCCGCCACCGCCTCAATGCCATGCTGCACGGGCAGCTTAAGCCCTGGGCCCAGGAGCACAAGTTCAACTACGCCCGGCTGATTGAAATCAAGAAGCTGGAGGAGGAAACCCAGGCCGTGCTGCTGCAGCGCCTGATGGCCCACTTCCAGTTTCCCACCGAGCTGCTGCGCATCATCGTGCACCAGTCGCGCCGGCACTTTTTCATGTTCACCTCCCTGGAAAATCTGGCCCGCTTCAAAGCCGAGCTTCACCTGTTCGATAACCCGCCTTTTGACGCTCCGGCGTCGCCTAACACCCCTAACTAGCGGAAAGGCCCTTGGAGCCTGACCGCTCCACGTTGCTCTTTTCCCTATGCCTGTTTCCGTCGCTTCCCGCCGCCCGGCAAAATCCCCGACTACCCCGGCCGCCCTGGGTCCCCAGCTGCCCGACCCCGCGCTGGCCATCGCCTACGACGAGGCCCGCCGCTACGTGCAGCTGCGGCTGCGCAGCCTGCCCCACGGGGGCCTGCGGGCCACCTGCACCGCCTTTGGCTTTCCCTACACCACCAGCGTGGGCCTGAAAACGGGCAGCCTGCAGCGGGAGGAATACCGCCTGGTGCAAAAGCACCTGCGCGTGTTCGGCTTCGAGACCGAGCTGGTGCGCCTGCCGGTGGGCGGCCAGCTCTGCGAGCACTACCTCTTTGCCGACGCCGCGCTGCTCTCCACCCTGCGCGAGCAGCTGGCGGCCCACGAGCAGCTGGTCAGCTAGCGCCCCTCCCCTTCCCATTTATTGTTTACCGCCTACGCCCCCTGCCCTCGGGGCGCGGCAGGTGTGTACCCTATGCTATCCTGCTTATGCCCGCCTCAACTTCCTCCCTCCGCGACAACGACCCCCAGGAGCTCGACCGCTTCAAGCAATCCATCGACCTGGTGGACTACGCCACCCGGCGCCACGGCTACGACGTGAAAAAGGCCGGCCCCCGCGGTCAGTGGCACCAGCTGGAAAAAGACGGGGAAATGCTCATCGTCTCCCGCAAGGGGGACCACCAGGTCTACCTGAACCCCGGGGATGACCGGGACTCCGGCTCCATCATTGACTTCGTGAAAACCCGCGAAAACCAGACGCTGGGCCAGGTGCGGCAGACCCTGCGCCAGTACCTGGGCGAACCCGAGCAGGGTTGGCCGGCGGCCCCTTCTCCCCCACCGCCCACCTACGCCCCCAATCCCGGCGAGCCAGCGGAAGTGGAGACCGAAGCCGAGCGGCGGGCCCGCCTCGTGGCCGCCGTGATGGGCACCCAGGCCGCCCTGACTGACCGCAGCTACCTGCACCACCGGCACCTGTCGGATGAGACCATTGATAGCCCGGCCTTTCAGGGACGGGTATTCACCAGCCAGCAGGGGAATTTCCGCAACACGGCTTTTCCGCTCTACAACGAGCACGGCATTGCCACCGTGGAGCAGCGCAACGAGGACTACAAGCACCTGCTGCAGCTGCCCAAGACGGGCGTGTGGGTGTCGCACCCCACCGAAGGGCCGGGAACCCCGGTGCAGCGCCTGGTTGTGTCCGAAAGCCCGGTGGATGCCATGAGCTACCACCAGCTGCACCACGGCGGCGCCGAGGGCCAGCCCAACACCATTTATGTGGCTACCAGCGGCACCGTCACCGAGCGGCAGGTGGAGCTGATTCAAAAGCTCATCGACAAGCAGGAGCCCAAAAAAGTGGTACTCGCCAACGACAACGACGCGGCCGGCCGGCGCTTTAATATCAATTACCTCAATGAGCTGCAGGCCCCGCGCCGGGCCCGCGAGGTGGCCGACGGGCACGTGGCCTACGACGAGGCACCCCGCCCGGTGCAGTGGCACGCCACGGCGGCCGGCAAGTACCACACGGCCCTGCGCGTGGAGTTTCACCACGCCACCCGCGCTGAGGGCACGGAGCACTTAGCCCAACTCACCGCGCAGGTGCAGCAGCTGCGGCCATCGGCTGACGAAACGTTGCGCCTGGAAGTGCAGCGGGCCAGCCGGCAGGAAACCGTGGTGCGACTGGTCACGCCCAATGCCGACAGCCACGCCCTCGAGGATTTGGCGCGCACCCTGCACGCCCAGCGCGAAAGGCAGCGCGGACAGCTGGAGCGACAACCTGCTGAGCCCGGCCGGCAACCTGAAAACTTCATCCGCACCGAATACGCCATCAGCAAGGACTTTAACCGGGACCTGGAGCTGCTGAGCCAGGGCCTCACCCGCGAGCAGGTGGCCTGGCAGGCCCGCGCCGACGAGCTGGCCAGGGAGCACCAGCGCCCGGATGCCCAGCGCCCGGAAGCAGACCAGCAGCGTGACGCCGCGCTGCTGGCCGTGGCCCTGGCTACCGGGGACCCGGCCCTGCAGCGCGTCGTGCAGCTGACGGTAACCGAACCAGGCCCCGCCGACGAGGCCACGCCCAGCCAGGCCCGGCAGATGCTCGAGCTGCTGCGCAAGGCCGGCGCCGACGTGGCGCTACGAGCCGAAACGGACCCGGCCAGCGGCCAGCTGCGCACCGAGCTGGAGGTACGCTACCATCCCCACGCCACCCCCGGTGGGCTGCGCCAGCTCAGCCAGACGCTGGACGCGCTGGCGAAGTCTCCCCTGGTAACGCTGCGCGAAGATGCCGGCGAGCAGGCCGAGCGCCGGGAACTGGCCGCGGCCGCCCCGCCCCAGGAAGTGACCAAAACCGCCCTTATCCGCATCGACGAGCCCGAGCCCCGGCCGGGCAGCACCGGCCGGGCCGAAGCCGTGGCCGAGCAGCTGCGCGAGGCCGGCCTGAACACGGGCACCCTGCTGACTGCCACCGATCCGGCCACCCACCAGCGCCACAGCGAGCTGGTCGTCAGCTACCGCCTCGACCAGCCGAACCTGGCGCGCGTCAGTGCCGCGCTCGATGACGTGGCCCGCCGGCCCGGCGCGCAGCTGCACGAACATGCCAGCGACCGGGCCGAGCGGCACCGGCTCGCGCCGAGCGGCCTAGGGGCCGCTGCCCTGGTTGAGCGCACCGCCGGACCCGAGCGATAGCAAGTTGTCGACCGGTCAAGGAAATACCCCGGAAATATGGTCTGATTCTTTAGTTTTGCGGGCATAGCAAGCTGCTCACCATGCTGGCGAATACAGGGTTTACATCTACTTACGCGCCGTCTGACCTGCCGCAAGCCGGCCGGACCCTGGCAGCCGCTGCCCGGCGGCCGCTGCCTATTTCCGAGCGCCCGGCCCTGTTCGTGGGTCCTCATCGAGGCTAATCCAACTTTCTGGTAAACATCCCCCGCAGCTGCTGCGGCTGCCATCGGCTGGCTGACAGCCGACGGGTTGGGCTGCCTATGCCTTCCTCCGCCGTAGCGGCAGCCCGAAGGCCTCATTGAATCCCCTTACACGCCATTACCCCTGTTATGATAGCTACCGGTCACCGTCCTTATTCTAGTTTTTGCCCCGTCATGCAAGGCCTTATTCTGCAGCTCATCCGTGACGAGTATCAGCCGCTGCTGCACCTGCCCGCGGACCTCCCGAGGACGCCTGGAGCCAGGCCGTTACCAAGGCCAATCCGGTCTTGTTCTACCTCAACGACGGAGCACCCCTGATTCAAATCGGGGAAGCATCCCGGGCGAGCCTGCTGGAATGTCTAAAGCAGGAACTCAGCCAGCCTGAGTAGTCTGCTCTTCGAAGTGGTGAAAGAGCCCGCCAGCAGACCTGGCGGGCTCTTTTGTGACCGGCCCTTTTGGGTGGGGGGGTGGGCGAACCAGGCGCCAGGGGCAGTGGGGAAGAAATGGTTTGGGGAGGCGAAATAATGCCCGTAATTACAGTAATTCGTTTTCATTTTAGCAACAATAAAGCTTGTTTTTGCGTTTAATAAGTAAGGAAACGGTTTTTAAATCAGTCACTTAGCCTCTACTTAGCGATGAAAAAGCAAGCCAGCCCCGCCGCCCACACGACCACCCGCCCCGACGTGTACCAGCTTGTGACCGACCGGGTAATTGCCGCGCTCGAAGCCGGCCAGATTGCCTGGCGCAAGCCCTGGCATGCCGCCTACGGCTTGCCCCGCAACTACGTCAGCGGGCGGGCCTATACCGGCATTAATGCTTTTTTGCTGCACCTGGTCGGCGGTACGCCGTTCTTTCTCACGTTTCGGCAGGCGCGGGAGCTGGGCGGCAACATCCGCAAGGGGGCCAAGGGTATGCCCGTGATTTACTACAACGTCACGACCCGCACCGACCAGCAAACCGGGGAGGAGGAAAAAACGCCCTTTATCAAGTACTACACCGTCTTTTCGGTGGATGATGTGGAAGGCGTTGACATCATCCTGCCCGAACAGCCCCAGGACCGGAACCACGAGCCCCTGGCCGCTGCCGAAGCCCTGGTAGCAAACTGGGCTACCTGCCCCCGCATTGAGCACGGCGGCAGCCAAGCCTACTATGCCCCCGGCCCCGACTTTGTAAACGTGCCCCGCCCGGAAACCTTCACCAGCGGCGAGGCCTACTACTCGACCCTGTTTCACGAGCTGACCCACGCCACCGGCCACCCCAGCCGCCTGGACCGGCCCGACCTGGCTGAGGCCCTGCGCCCGAGCGGCCGCGCCGGCTACGCCCGCGAGGAGCTGACGGCCGAGATGGGCGCCGCCTTTCTCTGTGGCCACGCCGGGCTGGACCCCAGCGCCACGCTGGAAAACACCGCCGCCTACCTGCAGTTCTGGCTGGAGCAGCTGCGCGGCGACAAAAAGCTGGTTGTGCAGGCCGCCAGCCGCGCCCAGCGGGCCGCCGAGTTTATCCTGGGTACCGCGGGCGGCGATGATAATGAGCCCGGCGCCCCGGAGCCGACCCCGCCCCGCGCAAGCCCCGTGGCCATGGTGATAAGCGAGGAGCCCGAGGGCGCCCCTGCCCGTGCGCTGCCTGCCTTGCCCCTCGTTGCCCTGGGGCAGGAAACGCAGCCCACGCTCACGACGGTCGTGGTTGCTGCCCAGCGCAGTGAGCTTACGCGCCTCATGGAGCACCCCGCTTTCACTGACGAGCAGCGCCGCACCGCTACGGCCCGCATTCGGGCCGAGGCGGACCCCGCCCGGCTGGGCCGCTGGCTGACCAACATCATGCGGCAGATAGCGGAATGGGAGGAGCGCACCCTGGCCGGGGAGGCGCGGCAGAACCCTCCCTTTACGGCCCTGGAGCAAACGCCGGAATAGCCCTTAATCTCGTTGCCCCGCCCGGTACCGGGCGGGGCCGGGGGCGATGGGGTACCGTTCCTTTGCCCCCGGCTTATTGCTTTACTTTTTCCTTGCCTATGCCCTCCCCTCCCCCACTGCCCCCCAATGACGCCAAGCCGCCGCGCCGCTTTGCGGACCTGCTGCGCCACGGCCGCTTCACCTTCACCGAGCGCGAGCTGATGGAGCACCTGCGCATGACTTACCGCACCATCAAGCAGCGCGAGGCCGACCCCTCCACCCTCACCATTGCCGAGCTGCTGCGCGTGGCTGATCTGCTCGACGAGCCCGTGCAGGACATTATCGCCGTGGTACTGGCCGAGGTGCAGGTCGGTGCCCAAGGGCATAGAAGGGGCTGATGCATGGCGCCGCTGGCAGGCAAGCGTAACCAATGGTATACGCGTCTGCCAATTTATCGTGCCAAACCTTCGTTAATCGAAAATAAAAGCCGAAATTGTTGCTTTAACAGCAAATAATTAACATCATCAGCCTGCGGCAGTCCCTTAATGGAAAAAAATGCACAGTGGCCCTTACTGGTGTATGGTACGTCGGACCCGGCGCTAAACCGCCGGATCCGGCAGGCGCGCCAGCGGCAGGAGCTGCGGGAAGTAGCCCCCCGCATTTACTCGCCGGATTTGAGCACCCCCCCGGCCGTATTGGTGCGCAAGAACTGGCTGCCCATTGTCCAGCATCTTTTTCCGGGGGCCATCATCAGCCACCGCTCCCAGCTCGAAGGCCAGCCCTCCAGCGAGGGGCACCTGTTTCTGACCTATAAATACACGCGCAACGTCGAGCTGCCCGGCCTGAGAGTGCACCTGCTCGAAGGGCCCGGGCCCCAGCCCGGCGATGCCCCCTTTGGGGGAGGCGACATCCTTTTCGCCTCGGAGGCCCGGGGGCTGCTGGAGAACCTGCAGCCGGCCCGCGTCCGCAGGGGGGTATCAGCAAGGCCCTGCCCATCGAGACCGTGGAAGAGCGGCTGGAGATGGTGCTGCGCGTGCGGGGCGAAGCCGGCCTGAATGCCCTGCGCGACCAGGCCCGCGACGTGGCCACGGCCCTGAACTGGCCCGAGGAGCTGGCCGCGCTGCAGCGCATTGTGGGCGCCCTGCTCACCACCCACTCGATTAAGGTGCTTTCCTCGCCGGTCGCGCGGGCCCGGGCCCGGGGGCTGCCCTTCGATGCCGGCCGGGTGGCCTTGTTTACCACGCTCGCGGGGGCGCTGCGCACCACGGCCCTGCCGGAGCGCGTGGACCCGGCCCCCGTGGCACCGGCATATTACACGGTGGCGTTTTTCGAGGCCTACTTCTCCAACTTCATCGAGGGCACGGTCTTCCAGGTGGACGAGGCGCACCGGATGGTGGAAACGGGCCAGGCGGTGGGCGGGCGGCACGCTGATTCGCAAGACGTGCTGAGCACGTACCAGCTCTGCAGCAATCCGGCCGGGATGCGCGTCGTGCCCCGCTCGGCGGAAGAGCTGCTGGCCCTGCTGCAGCGGCGCCACGGCCAGCTCATGCAGGCGCGGCCCGACAAGCGGCCCGGCCAGTGGAAGGAATACGCTAACCAGGCCGGCCTGACCAACTTCGTGGAGCCCGAGCTGGTGCGAGGCACCCTGCACGAAGGCTTTGCCCTGTACCAGGGCCTGCCGGACCCGTTGGCCCGGGCCATGTTCATGATGTTTTTAATCAGCGAGGTGCACCCCTTCGATGACGGCAACGGCCGCCTGGCCCGCCTGATGATGAACGCCGAGCTGGTCAGCGCCGGCCAGTGCCGGATTATCGTCACCACCCGGGCCCGGGAAGCCTACCTGGATGCGCTTCGCCGTCTGAGCCGGCAATCGGACCCGAGCCTGTACATCCGCATGCTTAGCGGCGCCCAGCAGTTTGTGGCCGCCCTACGGGTAGGCACCTACGAAGAGGTAAAGCAGCAGCTGGAAGCGCAGGACGCCTTTACCGAAGTGAGCTCGCAGCTGCGCTGGTAGCTGGCCGCTGGACGGTTCCCTCCTCCCCTACCGGCCTTTGGCGGGCGGGCCGTGCTGCAGGTAGTAATTGACCGCTTCGTCGACCAGCTCTTTCAGGTACACCCGGCGGCTGTGGTACATGAGCTCCTCGTGGATGTAAGCCAGCGCGGCCCGCTGCGTCTCCCCTTCCAGGCGAATCAGCGAAGGCTGCAGCCCGGACGGGGCCGCTTCGGCGGCGGGTGATTCGGCTTTGGGCGGGCGACCCCGCCCCCGCTTTGCTGCCGGCGGCGCGGGGGCAGCGGGCTTAGGGGTGGCTACCGCGGCGGCAACCGGGGTCGGCACCGGAGCCGCAGCTTCTACCACCGGCGGAACTACCGGGGCTGGTTCGGGGACTGGTACGGGCGCGGGCTTCGGAGCCGGGGCAGCTGCAGTAGCGGGCTCCGCTGCTGCGGGCGCGGCCGGCATGTGCCCCGGCTGCCCGCGCAGCATGGACATCTTCTCGTCGGTCGAGATTTTCAGGCGTTGAATCTTGGCCATTACGATACGAGTTCAGCGGTGAGTTGGGCCCGGGCAATCAGCTCGTCGCACAGGGCACGTACTTCGGTTTCCACCGAGCCATCGGCCCCCACGGCCCGGCGGTAGGCCGGGTTGAGGTAGCTGTAGCGGGTGGAGAGGCGCTTGTAGCAGCCCAGCTGGCGCAGCGAGGACTGCAGGCGCGGCAGCCCCAGGGCGTCGGTGAATTCATCCATATCCTTTTCCTCCTTCAGGTTGGTACGGTGCGAATGCACGCCGAAGAACTGGAAGTCCAGCCCCTGCTCCCGCGAGAGCCGGGAAATCTCCTGCAGCAGCTGCATAAAGGAAATCGTGGCCAGCCGTTCGGCATCCGACGCCCCCAGCGGCACTAGCACCACGTTGGCGCCGCTGAGCACGTCAATCATGGCCGTGTCGTCCGAGCGGCCCGGCACGTCAATAAACACCACGTCGTAGTCGTCGCTGATTTCGTCGAGCCGGTCATACACCTGGCCCATGCCCACGGATTCCAGAGCATAGGGAAAGGCGGGCTCGGCCAGCGTACCGGCCTGGCGCTCCAGCTCCACGCTGGGCTGGTCGTTGGTGAGGCGCACCCCCGCCAGCGTCTGCTGGGAGTCGGCGTCGACTACCAGCACGCGGTAGCCGTAGTCGGCGGCCAGCGCACCCGCCAGCACGGTGATCAGAGTACTCTTACCAATGCCGCCCTTCTGGTTGGCCACGCAAATGATTTTCATAAAGTCGGGAACTAATGGGAAAGCCGCCGAACAAGCAGCTTGCAAAATAAGCAGCTTGTTTCTCAATTTTCAAAGCTACTTGTAAACTTGTTTTTTTGTTTCCTGGAAAATAAAGCAAATACCTTATTGGGAAAATGAAATATCTATTTCCTGTTTTCTTAATTTCCTGTAAAATAGAGAAAATGAGTTATTAAGAAAATAAGATACTTATTTTCTGATTTCTTTATTTCTTATAAACTTTATATCCAACAACCTTTATTTCTTAGAAAATAGAGATTTAAAGAAGCTAATAAACCAAGAAAC
The DNA here is from genome assembly GCF_000801315.1 of Hymenobacter sp. DG25B. Taxonomy (NCBI): domain Bacteria; kingdom Pseudomonadati; phylum Bacteroidota; class Cytophagia; order Cytophagales; family Hymenobacteraceae; genus Hymenobacter; species Hymenobacter radioresistens. Next base: position 160,872 of record NZ_CP010055.1, read on the forward strand.
AAGGTGCTCAGTAAACATTCTGCAAAAGTTCTCAAGAAACTTATTTCCTAAAATCCTAAGAAACAAAGCAGGATACGGGGCGTAAAGCAGCCAGGATGCCAGGTTTTATTTCTGGATTTCTTTGTTTCCTGAGAAATAAGGAAATCTCTCTTTTTGCTCTGCTACGACTGCTATTCCCATCCTGATAGCCCCCTGAACGACTTCCATGCGTGGCTCTGCCCGGGCGCCGTGAGACTCTAACAACCGGAAGGGTTGCTGATGGAGAGGTTAGTAAATCAATACAGCTTAGCCAGCCGGACCATCGGAAGGGAGCAGCAGATCTAAAGGTAGTTAGTATGGTAGTTAGCAAGAAGACCCGCATTTAACCGCGCTAACGCGCTGGTTAAATGCGGGTTACATATCAACAGAGTTGATATTCGTTAATCTGGTAACCTAAACAATTGACTGTCAAGCAGTAAACCTTAAAATTCCTGGTATGCTGAACCAGCCCCAGAACCCGTCACCTCAACCCGCCAATAGCGCCGCTGTCAAGCATCTTACCGTGAGTGGGCCGGCCCACCGCCTGGTGGGGGCAGAGTCGGCGCGGTTGGGTTTAACCCGCACGGAGTACGCCGATGCGGCCATTCGCTACTTCGGGGAGCGCGGCCTGAACCCGGTGGAGTCGCAGGCCCGGGAAGGCCAGCTCATTATGGCCGAGGTGAAGCGGCTGGGTGACCGGGTGTTCTCTTACCTGCAGGAGCAGGAGCGGGGCGTGCTGCTGGAGATGCTGCGCTTTCAGCTGCGGCAGCAGGCAGTGCAGGAGCAGACGCTGCGCGTGGTAGAGAATTTACTGGCCCCGGAAGGCGGGGAAGCACTGCATAAAATACAGCAGAAAAACCAGGCGCGCATCGCCGAAGCTGTAGCGGCCGGGCTGGCTGCTTTGGACATTAAAGCGCTTAAGAAAACGCGTTAAATCAGAATTTCTGCCATGCACGCCAAGCTACTTAACCCAAAAGCGAACGGTAAAAAAGCCTATCATAACCAGGGGAGTGCGGCCCAGTCATTGAATTACCTGACCCACGAGGCTCGTAAAAATGGTGAGGAGGCGCGCTTCTTCAATGGCCAGCAGGACCTGTTGGACCGGGATACGGTGCTGGCTTCCCTGGACGGCAACGTCAAGGGGCTGCGGACCGGGGAGGCCAGGTTTTATTCCTTAGTGCTTTCCCCGAGCCCGGAAGAGTTGGCGCACATCGGCGGGGGCGATGAAGCGAAGCTGCGCGCCTACACGCGGGAGGTGATGGCCGCCTACGCCGCCGGCTTCCGTCCCAGGGACGGTGGGGCCGTGGGGAAGGATGACCTGGTGTGGGGAGCCATCATTCACCACGAGCGCACCCACCGCGGCACCGACGCGGCCGTGCGGGGCGGGGAGGCCCGACCGGGGCAGGCGCGGCCCGGCCTGCAGGCCCACATCCACGTCGTTGTTTCAGCCCGGGATAGAGCGCAGCGCGTCACCCTGAACCCCGGCGGTCGGGTCAGCCGGTTCAGCCTGCGTGACTGGCAGGACGAGGCCCGGGTGCTATTCGAGCGTCAGTTTCACTACCAGGGCCCAACGCCCAGCCGAAGAGCAGCCCCGGCCATCCCGGAACCCAACCCCAGACGGAATGCCCGCATTGCTGAGCGGGTGGAGCAGCTAAACCGGCAGGCGGACCCAAGCCAGCGGCTGGAGGTGGCGCGGGTGCAGCGCATTGCGCAGGGGCGAGGCTACGACCAGATTTTCTACGACCGGCTCCGCCGGCTGGAGGGGCGCGCCCGGCAGGGGCAGCCCTTGGATAATGCCTATCACCTGCTGGCCACGGGCCGGGAGGAGCCCGCCCGGGCCAACACCGGCCACCAGGTGCGGCAGGCCCTGCACAGCTTTCAGCAGGCCCTGCGCGCTGCCAGCGGCCCCGACCGCGTGACTACCCAGAACATCGGGGAGCAGCGCGGGCGCCGGCAATGGGAGCCCGAGCTGTAACCCCCGATCAGCAAATCACTTAATTCCCTTTCCGCATGAGCATGATGAGCGCGCCCCGGCAGCCGGCTACCCACCGCCTGACCGGCCTGTATGTGGCCTTAGGCCTGCTGTTGGTATTGCTGGCCGCCGGCGAGTACTACCTGCTGTCCCATCCGGCATTCAGGGCCGAGGCGGCGGCCCCGGGCGGGCCCGCTGCCGGCCTGGGAGCTGCCATCACCAGCCGCCTGCTGGCGGGCCTGGTTAGCTTTTACCAGCGCTTTGGCCTGGTCGTGCGCGGGGCGGTGCTGGTAGCCGGGCTGTTGCTCGCGCTGCTGCTCAAAGCCCCGCCTGCCCGGCCCGGCCAGCGCCGCTGGCAGCCCACGCAGCTTCAGCTGCGGCGCGTTCAGCTGGGGGCCGCCGGCGTGGGCCTGGTGGGCGGGGTGTTGCTGCTGGCGCTGGCGTCGTTTTCAGCGGGCGTGATTAGCTGGCTGTACCCCGCCGCCGCCCTGCTCGTGCTGGGCGCGGGCCTGGCGGCCGGCAGCGCGCGGGCCCTGCACAAAACCGAGCGGTTTGGCCTGCGCACCGAGCGCCGGCAGCAGGTCTCGGAGCACGGCTTTAGCCTGACTACCACGGATGGCGGCTGGATTAACATTCCCAACCCGTTTCGCGGTACGCTGGTGCTCGGCGGGGCCGGGGCGGGCAAGTCGTACTCGATTGGGGAGCCCCTGATTGAGCAGTTCACCGAGAAGGGCTTTGCCGGGCTCATCTACGACTTCAAGTTTCCGGTACTGGCGGAGGCGGCCCAGAAGGCGTTTGTGCTGGCCGATGCCAAAGCCGCGGCGGCAGGGGAGGGGCCGCGGAGGCCTGAAGTGCAGCTGCACATCATCAACTTCAAGGACCTGGAGCGCAGCGAGCGGGTAAACCCGCTGCGGGCCGACAAGATGCCGGTGGTGGCCTACGCCAACGAGTACGCCCGCGCCATCATGGCCAACCTGAACCCGGAGAGCATCAAGAAGATGGACTTCTTCGACACCAGCGCCAACGCGTTTCTGACGGCCATCATCTGGTTTTACAAGAAGAACTTTCCCGCCTTCTGCACCTTGCCCCACGTGGTCAACACGGCCCTGCACCCGGACTTTACCCACGTGCTGAGCATGCTCGACACCGACCCCGAGTGCGGCGACATGGTGCGCTCCATCACCACGGCCGTCAGGCAGCGGGCCGAAAAGCAGGTGGCCGGCGTCATCGCTTCCCTGCAGATTGTGCTTACGCGCATCAACTCCCCGGAAATTGCCTGGGTGCTCACCCCGGATGAGGCGAGAGGGGAGGGGTTTTCGCTGGAGCTGAATGACCCGCAGGCTCCCAGGGTGCTGGTGGTGGGCAACGACCCCACGCTGAAGGAAACCTTCTCGCCGGTTATCAGCTGCATCGTGGCCGTGGCCCTGAAGCTCATGAACCAGCAGCACAAGCACCCAAGCTACGTGTTCCTCGATGAGGCCGCGACCATCTACGTGCCCAACCTGGAGGTAATACCAGCCACGGCCCGCAGCAACAAGGTGGCTATGATTTACATGACCCAGGATTTAAGCCAGATGATTGACGCCTACGGGCGCGACAAGATGCAGGTAATGGTGAGCAACCTCAACAACCAGTTTTTCGGTAAGGTCAACTCCCTCGAAACGGCTAAGTTCGTGTCGGAGCTGGTGGGCAAGGAGGACCGGGAGATGGTGTCGGCCAGCCTGGGCCGCAGCCAGAGCGGGGGCAGCCGGGGCGCCGGCAGCAATGCCAGCCAGAGCGTGAGCTGGCAGGAGCGCAACCTGGTGCGCCTGCAGGATACCATCACGCTCGAAACGGGCGAGTTCATCGGGCAGACGGTGGAAACCGAGCAGCCTTTCTTTCAGGGGAAGGTGGAGCGCCAGGCGGCGCCCGGCAGGTACCCGTTGCACCCGCTGGCTACGTTCGAGGGGGGGCCGGCGCCAGTGCTGGCTGAGGCCCCGGCAGGGGAGGGGCGGGACCAGGACTGGCAAAGCCAGCGGCGCGCGGCGCGGCAGGCGGGGAGCAGCCCCATGACGGGCCCGGTTAGCGCCCAGCAAGCGGTGATTCAGGCTAATTTTGAGCTTATCCGCGAGGACGTGGCCGGCATCGTGGGGCAGTATGCCAACACGCTCAAACCAGGCCAGGTGCCCGACCATGAGCCCATGCTGTAAGGGCAGTTTAAGGCACGATAAGAACTGATCTGGTGTTTACCTAACACCCATAATCCTGACCAAATACGTAGTTTGCATGATGGAAACGCCTGCTTATCCGACTCCCCAGTTTGGCCCGCGTGAGCAAACCCGCGAGCAGCGGCAGTTTATCATCAGCCAGTCGCTGGGCATCACCCGCAGCCAGGGACCCTACGAAGTACCGGTCTGGCAGCAACAGCTGCACGATGAGTATATCGCGGGCACCATCGACCTGCAGCAGATTCGACTCCGGACCGAGGCGCACCGGCAGCAGGAGCTGGCGCGCAGCAGCGCTTCCAAAGCCAATAGCCTGTAAACCAGTTGAAGGCTTCCTGTTGTTTCGTGCCCTGGTTGAGCAACGCCGGCGGGCCAGGCAGGAAAAGGCGTGGGCCGCGTATTTACCGGTATGGCTGACAAATTTACCGACCCTGTGACGGGGGTGCTGCTAAACAAGCTCGGCCTCCGGGATGCCGCCGAGCTGGATGCGGCCGCCAAACGCTACTCCCTCAGCCGCCTGCAGGAGCTGGCTTCGGGGCAGTTCGGCCCCCAGGGCGCAACCTTTGACGCCCCGCGCCTACGGGCCGTGCACCAGCACCTGTTTCAGGATACGTTTGATTGGGCCGGCCAAACCCGCCGGGAAGCCGGTTTCCAGGGAGTGAAGGCGGCCGACCTGCCGGGCACCACCGCCGTGCCCATGCACTTTGCGCCCTTTGAGCGCATCGACCAGCGGCTGAACGCGCTGGGCGAGCAGCTCAAGCTTGAAAATAACCTGAAGGGCCTGCCTACGCCCGAGACCTTTGCTGAGCGGGCCGCTTATTACTTCGACCACTACAACCACGTGCACGCCTTCCGCGAGGGCAACGGCCGCACGCTTCAGGCCACCTTCGCTGAAATAGCTTACCAGGCCGGCTACCAGGTCGACTTCAACCGCGAGCATGAAAAGCTCAACCCCGCCCGGGATCAGGGCATCGTGAGCCTGCACGGGGCCGGGCACAAGGAGCTGGACCTGCAGGCCCTGCGCGACTTGTTTGCCCGCAACACGACGCCCTTGCCCGGACCGGAAGCCGAAGCAGCCCGCCATCCCAGTCAGGCCCGCCCACTGACGGAAGGGCCCACGCCCGCCGTCCGGCAAATTGAGCAGCTGCATGAGCTGGTGGCCGCGGCGCCCGCTATGCAGCAGCTCGTGGCCGGCGTCGACTACCGCCGCAATCATCGCGCTGATGCGCTGCTAGTTCAGGTGCTTGATATTGACCGCGACCCCCAGGCAAGCCTGAACCAGCACGCGCCTTATCTGCACCAGCTGCTGCAGGAGGTGAGAGAGGACAAACGCTTTCAGGACCCGGACTCGCAGCGAGAGGCCGCTCGCTTCGGGGCTGCGCTGGCAGCTCTGCAGCCACCGGCCCAAACCGTAGCTGTAGCAGCTGCGCCGGGTATAACCACCCAGCAGTCCCATCCTTCGTTGACGGCAACGTTCGGGCGGGCGGCCAAACAGCTAAGCGAAGGACTCGACGAGCAGGGATACCCCGGCCCGGCCGATACTTTATTGCGGACGGCAAAAAACGTGGAGAAGCTGAACTACCTGGGCGGGGCCAACTTGCAGGCAGTGGCCGAGGCATTAACCAGAGCCGAGAAGATACCGGCATTAGCCGAGGAGGCCGCCATCCTACGGGGCGCCGGACGCAGTTTGCAGGAAGCGCAGCGCACGGCTACGTCACCGGCGCCGAGCCGTGAGAATGAGGGCCTAGAACGGTAGGCTTCCATCCATTCCGCATTTAACCCCAGAACAGCCAATAAATCTACGTATTGAAGCCGAGTACGAAGCAGCCAGCTGGGAAAATGAGGCGAGCAACAGATTGTCCGAAACAGCCCGCCTCTAACAGTTACCTTGCTGCCAATGAAGGACGATGAACTACAGTTTCTGCAGGAACAACTAGAGGCTACCGAATTGCTGCCCTGTGCCATCTGCGGGGAGGAAACGCTACACGCTCATATTGAGGTGCTGGAGCGGTACGCACACGCCACGGAGCTATTGATGGAATGTACGGTCTGTGGCTCTCGCCGCACGTGGATGCACCTGAACTCGGTGGGATAACATTCGCCACAATGCATTTTCCTAAGTGATCGGAAGGCTGCGACAGTTGCTAAGCGACAGACCTGGGAGCAGCTCCATGGCGGTTGGTTCCAGCAGAAGGATTCTGAGTTACCCATAACGTCTGGCCTACTGGGATGCGCACGGCCCGATAGGCAGCATGAGCGAAGTACCGACCACAATGGCCACCATCCGGCCTTGGCCATGCCCGTTCTGCCACCGCTTTACTCACTTAGCGCAGGCCCACCATCTTGAGAAAAAGACCGCCCGGGTTCTTATCGGCCTTCACCTTGCCGGTTTTGTGCTTGTAAGTGAACGAGAACAAGGCATTAAGCTTCTTGGCATCCCCCAGAATCTGGCTGATGAGCTTGGGGTCCCGGATTTCCAGCTCTTCCAGGTTCTGCAGGGCCCGGCGCTGTTTCTCCTCCTCGGCCCCGTCCTCGAAGGGGATGGGCAGTTGCTGGGGCACCTGGGCATTCACGAAAAAGCGGATGCTATGGAAGGAACGCCCCTTCTTGATAAGCTCGTAGTTGATGCGCAGGTCGGTGTGCTCGTTGATCTGGGTGGTAGCCACGTCGAGCACGTACTTCTGCAAAGCAGAAATCTTCTCGTACTGCTCCGGCTCCTGGCCCTTGGGGTCCTTGAGGGCGAGCATAATCTTAAACTCGTCCAGCGTAAAGGTCTTGGTTTCCCCGATGTCCTTCCACTGGGAGGCAATCTGGTAGATGCGCTTGGCGTACTTGCTGGACAGGCTGAAAACCGACTGCAGGCGGTAGGAGGTGAAGTTGTTCTTCAGGTCAATGAGGTAGCGGCGCATGCGCTCAGAGATTTCCAGCTCGATGATGCCCTCGCCCTTTACGTAAAGGGCGGAGGCCAGCAGGCCTACCTGCAGCACGTGCTTGTTGTCCTCGATGTGGTACTCGCGGCTGCGCAGGTTGGAGGTTGCCTCCAGCAGGCGCTGGTAGTTCCAGACCCGGCCCGTGAGCTGCTCGAGCTCCTTAACCCGAATCCGGTAGATGGTGCCCGGCTTGTCTTCCTTGCGCAGCACGGAGAGCAGGGAGAAGACAATGTCCATCTCGCAGGCGCTCATCTCGTAGCGGGCCGTGGTGATGGCATTGTGCTGCCGGATTTCCAGGAAGGAGGATTCAGTAGTAGCCGGTACGCTCATAGGGTAAGGATAAATAGCTTCTCTGACCAAATATAAACAACTTGCAGCAGTTAAAAGGAAGCCTTCCTTAACATTCTATCCTTTGGCTTACCATCTCTATCCCTACCACTTACGAAAGCTATCCTTTGGCTTACCGTTTCTATCCTTTGCCTTACGAAAGCTATCCTTTTCACTTACCAAAGCTATCCTTCCTCTTACCAAAGCTATCCTTAAGTGGGTATAAAAAACAGATTTACAATAACTTATGAGCCCTGCAAATAGAGTAAATAAATGACAAATAAATAAATCTCACAAAATTGTTGATGTCGTTTTTACGTAAGGCTTTTAAAGGGTACAAAATGCGGGAACGAGCAGAAAAGCAACAAGAAAAGGGGGCATTAAACAGTATAAAATAGCATTGCACTATTTAAAGAAAAAATGTACTTTATTATACTTTTATTGAGGCTGTATACTTCCTTTTCTCATCTGGTTTTTGGGCTAAGATAGTATAAAAAATACCCTTCCGGCCATTATGCGGCTGTTTTTATGATCGTCTAGCTATCCAGCTTCTAATATTTCCAGAGTGCCCGAACCGGATAAGCAGGATTGGCGAAAGGATAGAAATGATAAGCCCGCCAGGCCAGACCAAGCCGAAAGGATAGAAATGGTAAGCTAAAAACCCGGGCTAGCTCGGAAAGGATAGAAATGGTAAGCATTTCCGGGCCCCCAAGGCGGTTTTTAGGTCCACAGCAGGCATGCAATAGTGATTCGCTTATTATTTGACTTACCATTTCTATCCTTTTGCAGAGCGACCTGCGAACTTTTCGAGAAAATCCGGCTAATAAGCCTCCAGCCAGGTAACTAATCCTTATTTAGCCTCCTTATCAGGATATTAAATCTCGAAAATCTCTTTTTCATACTGCTTAGATAGTAGCCTCATCAGCGGTGGGCAGCGCACCCGGACTTACAAAATCTATCCTTTCGCCAGTTGGTTGCGGAAACCCCTTGGGTTTAGTCTTTTGTCTGCTCATCCCACCATCAGCAAATCCTCCAGCCGGGTAGTGTATTGCGGGGTACGCCACTGCGCCTGACCCTCCCAGGGTAGGCGTGACTGACCCGGTGGCAGAACCATGGCCGCGAGATGCACGGTGCCTTTGCCGAAACGGCGGTTTAGGGCATCCAGCTCAGCCATCAGCCTGTTTCGCTTTTCAGAAATGGGTCCCGCTTCAAAAAGCGTGAGCTGGGTCTGCCCAGCGGGCTCTAAGCCGTCGAGTATCACGCCCGCTTTGGTGTAGCGGTTGCCCGGCTGCCAAAGGCGCCTGAGCGCCGCCCGCGCAAACCGCACCAACTCCATCGTGTCATTGGTGGCTACGGGCAGGGTGAGCACGACAGAAGCGGAATACGGCGGGGCTTCCAGCCCGTAGCTGCTCTTGCTCAGAAACACGGTGATGAGGTGAGCCGCGTCGCCCTGCCGGCGCAGCTTCTCGGCCGCTCGGGTGGCAAAGGCCGAGACCGCTCCCAACACATCGGGAAAGGCGCTCAGCGGCTGGCCAAACGTGCGCGAGCAGCAAAGGCTGCGGCGGGCCAAGCTCCCATCCTCACTGGGCAGCAGCCCCTGGCAGGGCTCGCCCCGCAGCTCGCGCACCAGGCGCTGGCCCACCACCCCACCCAGGTGCTGACGGGCAAACCCGTCGCTGCACCCGGCCAGCTGCGCGGCGGTCAGAATCCCCCGGGCCATCAGCCTCTGGGCGTACTGCCGGCCGATACCCCAGACATCCTCCACGGCCACCTGCTCCAGGGCCCAGCGGCATTTCTCGTCCGAATCCAGGTAGAGTACTCCTTCCAGCTCGGGTTTCTTCTTGGCGATGCGGTTGGCCAGCTTGGCCAGGGTCTTGGTCGGGGCGATGCCCACGCAGGTGGGAATACCGGTGCGCACCTTCACATTCGCCCGCAGCGTGCGGGCCAGCTCCTCCAGACTCGGGTTCACGAAGCGCTCCAGGCCGGAAAGATCCAGGAAGGCCTCATCGATGGAGTAGACCTCCACGGCCGGCACCACCTGGTTTAGATACCACATCACCCGCCGCGACATGTCCCCGTAGAGGGCATAGTTGCTGGAAAGCACCGTGACATTATGCTGCTCGAGCAGGGGCTTGACCTGAAAGTAAGGGTCGCCCATCTGCACGCCCAGCGCTTTGGCTTCCGCGCTGCGGGAGATCAGGCACCCATCGTTGTTGGAGAGCACCACCACGGGCCTGCCTTCCAGCCGGGGTTGGAACACGCGCTCGCAGGAGACATAGAAGTTATTGCAATCCACTAAGCCAAACATGATGCTATCTCCTTAATCGCGGGTGCGCAGCAATGCGCTCAACTTGCCCGGCACCAGCTCGTGCAGCACGTGAGTGACCACGCCCCAGATGCGCACGGCATCGGGCTCGGTAATAGAGTAGGGGGCATAGGCCGGGTTCTCCGGCCGCAGCCACCACTGGCCCTGCTCGCAGACCAGGCGCTTGACGGTGCACTCGCCTTCCACCACGGCCACCACGATGTGGTTGTGGTCCGCTTCCAGCTGCTTGTCCACGGCCAGCAAGTCGCCCTCATGGATCTCCGCTCCCTGCATGCTGTCCCCGCTCACGCGCACCAGGTAGGTGGCATCGGGGTGGCGCAGCAGCAGGCGGTTTAAATCAAAGAGCTCCTCGGCATAGTCGGCGGCGGGGGAGGGGAAGCCCGCCGGCACCCGGCAGCTGAACAGCGGCAGCCAAAAGGGCGTGGGGGCATCAAAAACGGGGATCAGTTGAACGTTGCGCATCCGATAGACAAGAAGGTGTCCACAAGTATACGCCTTACTAATAAAATTAGTAATAAAAGACAGAAAAATCCGCCGCTTCCTCCCGTGTTGCCTATCCTAGCGCACCGGTGAGGCAACCGGAGTCGGCAGAATGGACAGAATCTGTAGCCCCAGCAGCCGGGGACTTCGGAACCGGGCATACAAGTCGGCAAAGACTTCGTTGGGTTCTTCCGTATCCGTCTGCAGCGAATAATCGGTCCGGGTCGTACCCGCGATGATCCCGTTATCTATCCGGGCTAGGACCACTTGGTAGGCCACGCAATAGCAGGGTTTCTTCTTCATAAGATCAGGGCGTTAGAAGGCGAATAGACAACATTTGCAAAGCTAATATAATTAGCATTATATGCTACTATATAGCGCCCAACTATGCCCCTACTTATGCAGTTCCGCATCCCCTAGGTTCGCCCACTTAGCTAACCGAACCGGTAGGTGCAAACAAAATGCGGTTACACCCCAGGTGTAACCGCATTTTGGTAAAGAATCTTCTCGCCGCTGAGACTAGTAACACTTCTGGCAAGCACGCTTGCCGATTTCCTGGGCGGCACTGACGGACATCTCCCGGACCTCGTGCGTGCAGCGGGTTAAGCCGGCGCACTCTTTGGAACTATGATAGGCCACCGAGTTTTTGCTGATACACACATATACTGTCCCCGTGGGGGCAACCTGCTGACTGGATAGCCGGGACAGGCTTAACCCCGCATCTGCGGGCGCCGCGCCGGAAAACAGAAGGATTGCCGCGAGTAAAAGACTTTTCATAGAAGAGGGTAAGAATGGATAAACTGCGTCGCCAGGACGAAGATCCCGCTTTCCAGTTATCCTACCATCAGCCCTGAAAAATACTTTTTCTACCAGTCACTATCTTAATGCCTATCCTCTGATCATCTTCCCGCTCTGGGAATGAGCCGGAAACCAGCAAGGTGGTCTACCACTCAATAAAAAGCCCCGTCCGGTACCGGACGGGGCTTTTTCTAACCGTAATAAAATGACTTATCGGGTGAGCAGCAGGCGCGTCTGGTAGGTTTGTCCGCCGCTGGTTACCTGCACCGTGTACATGCCCTGGGGCAGACTGGCGGGCAGGCGCAGCGCGTGCTGCGTCTGATACGTGGTAGGCGTCAGCGACTGGTTCCAGACGGTGCGGCCTACCATGGAAATCACCCGGATGTTGACCACCTGACCGGCAAAGCCGCGCAAGGCCAGCTGGGGCACGTGGCCGGCCGTGGGTGTAGGGAATACGTTCACCTGCCGCGCTTCCCGCTGGCGGGGGATACCGTGCGCACGGCGCTCTGCTGGGAGGCCCCGTTGCGGTCCACCTGGCGCAGGCGGTAGTAGGTCAGCTGCTGCAGGGGCTGGGCATCCCGCCACTCATACGAGCGCGTCGTCGTGCTCTGGCCCGTGGCCGCCACCCGGCCGGCTTCCACGAAGGTGCGCCCGTTGGTGGAGCGCTCCACAATGAACGTACCACTGCGCGTTTCCTGGGCGGTCACCCAGCGCAGAACGGCGGTCTGCTCCCCCTGCAGGGTAGCGTCGAAGCCCGTCAGTGAAACCGGCAGCACCACGCCATCCCGACGGGTGTAGCGGATGGGGGCCGTCCAGATCTTGTCCCCGTCAGCCTGCGTGATCACGGCGTAGTAGTAATACGTGGCCCCGTTCAGGATGGGGTCGGTAAAGCTTAGTGTTGCCGCCCCGCTGGCGGTCGTCAGCGTCGTGGCCGCGACGCCGCTGCCGGGAATGCCGGCCAGCAGCTCAATCGACGTCACGGCTTCGCCGTCGGCATCAACCACGTTGACTTCCAGGGTCGGCGCTCCCGCCAGGGTCAGCTGGCTGCCCATGGGCTGGCCGCTGACGCTGAAGGTCACCTCCGCGTTGGCATCATCGGCGGCGTAGAAGCGCCGCTGTTGCATAGCTTCGAGCAAAGCCGGGCGCGTCAGCTCGGGAGCCAGCACCACCAGGCGGGTGTAGCTGGTGCGGCCGAAGGTGGAGTTGTGGTTATCATGGTCCATTACCGGGCCGACGTGGTAGCCCAGCTTAAGCGCGTCCTTGAAGCGCGACTCATAGGTGGAGGCACTCGGATCCGAATAATCGGTTGCCGTGGAGAACGCGGGGCCCGAGCGCATGGCCATGCCGGTCACCACCTGACTGGCCGTGGCATTGAGCGGGTTCTGCAGCATACCGTTGTAGTCCGTCGCATTCGGGTGGGCCAGGTAAGCTACCACCCCCGTTTTCTGGGCCAGGGTAGCAAACAAGCCCGCCGTGCCTGTGTAGTCCCCTTTCTGCACGAAGACATCGTAGTTGCCGGCCTCCCAGCCGATGAGCTGATCGTAGCCGTAGACAATCACGTGCCCACCCCCCGAAATCGTGCCCCACTCCATGCCATACAAAGCGAGGAACTTGCCGTCGGTGTTGGCCTGGTTAGCCTGCTCAGCCTGCTGCAGGCCCTTAGCATAGGACGAAAGGACCATGCCGGCGCCATTATGGTTGTGCTCCGAGATGCCCAGGAAGTCAAACTGCTCAGCTTGCCGGGCAATGGCGTAGTCATCGTAGGGTGTCAGCGCCCCGGAGGTGCTGCCATCCTTGTTGCCGTCGGAGTAGGAAGAGTGCGCGTGCAGGTTGCCGCGGTAGAAACGGTAGGTGCCCACCGGGGGAACGGTTGTAGTGCCCAGGGCCAGGGCCGGGGTGCTTGTCAGGTAGTGCGTGCTGCAGCCCGCGCCGTTCAGCTCGTACACAACAGCATAGTAAGTACGGCCAGGGGCCAGTCCCGTGACGGTGACCGTCGAGCCGGTTCCCCGGTATACGGCGTATTCATTCGGGGCCACGGCATTGCCGCTGCCTAAGCGAGCGTTGGCCAGGTAAGCCGTGCCATCCACTGGGAGGGTGGTGGGCGCTTGTCCATCGCGCACGACCACCAGGCGCTGGGCGCCATTGCCATTGGTCCAGCTCAGCGCCAGATTGTAGCTGGCCGGTACGATTTCGGCCTGTGAGGCCGCGATGGTGGGGGCGGCCACGAGCAGGCAGGGTTCCGTGGTGAAGAAGTCCTCCACCGCGGCCACCGGCTGATAGTTGGTGGCGCAGCCGCTGCCGTCCGCGTCGTAGATGCGGTAGTAGTAAGCCGTGTTCGGCTGCAGGTTGGTCAGGGTCACCTCGGTGCCGCTGCCCTGGTAGACGACCTGCTCCCCGGCGGAAAGCTGCGTGCCGCTGCCCCAGCTGCCGGATCCCGAGTAGGTAGCCCCATCCACGGGGGCCGTGGTCGGCGCCTGCCCGGCGCGCACCACGACCAGGCGGTCGGAGCCCGAGCCCGCCGCCCAGCTCAGGTGGGCCCCGGCGCTGGTCAGCTGATCGGCGGCGTGTGTGCCGGATCCCGTGACGGGCTCCGCGGCCAAAGCACACGGTGCCGTGACGGAGATGTTGTCAAACAGTGCATACTCAGAGCTGGTGGTCGCATGGTTCCAGAAGGCTCCGGTGTAGGGCAGGGCGGTCGTGGCGTAGGTGTCGTCCACGGCACTGCCTAACACGGTATAGGTGCTCGTCAGCGGGTCTTGGAAGGCCGTGGTCGAGGTGCCGGATTCCAGGGTCCAGGTATTGGATTCGGGATCAAAGGACACCCGCAGGGTGAGGGGGGCAGCTCCGTAGTTGGTCGTGTTGGTGCTCACCGTGGCCAGCGCGCTGGCGCTGGACAAGCCATTCGAGTAGCGCACCAGCTGAACGGGATCGGACGAGCCGCTGTTGCCCATGAGCACGGCGTAGCCTACCCCGGAAAGCAGGTTGGCGCTGCTCCCGGCAAGCACATAGGCCACGCCATAGTTGCCCGCCGCGAATCCGGAAGGATTGGGGCGGGACTGCTGCATATTCCAGGCCCAGCTCAACACGCGGTCATTGCTGCCCAGCACGGGGTTATAGCGGGTGGAGACATCGCGCACGGCAAAATCCCGACCGGCCACCCCGCTGCTTAGGCGCAGCTGGTTATTGATGATCGAAGCGCCAGCCGGGGCCGATTCTGTCTCTACCCAGCTCTCAGCGACAACATCATTATCAGCACGATTGAAGTTATCGAGCAGGGACATATCCAGGTAGTACACGGCAAAGGTCGTGGCACTGGTGGCCGTGCCGCTTGGGGTCGTGACCGTAACGGGTCCGGAAGTAGCACCCGCCGGCACGCTTACCTTGAGCTGCGTGGAAGAAATATACTGCACCTGCGTCGCCACAGTACCATTAAAGGCGACCGTTAGGCCCGCACTGGTATAGCCACTGCCGGTCAGCACAACCTGCGTGCCCGTGGTACCCTTTCCGGGAGAAAAGGCCGTGAGGGTGGGGGCTGGCGGGGCTTGTACCATCACCATGACCTCATTACTGGTGAGGGTGCCGCAGGCGAAGACCGACTGCACGGCGACGTAGTAAGTGCTGGCCGAGGCAAAAGCCGGGGTATACGTGGCAGCGGTTTGGCCCGTCAGCGTCGTGTAGGGTCCTCCGCTGGTAGTGGCGTACACCCACTGTCGCCCCCGGTGAGCGGGGTGATTTCAGTGGCAGTAAGGGTGGCCCCGTTTTCATTGGTGAGCAGGTTTTGCGCCGTGGTCGGAGCAATGGCCACGCCACTGACGGCCAGGGCCGCCGAAGCAAGGCTCTGAACCACGGGGTTTGAGGCAACCACCCGCACTTTATAGTTAAGTCCCCCAGGTGTAGCTGCGGGCATCGTTGCCGTGACCGTCTGCGAGGTAGTCATGTTATTGTTCAGCAAAGTGGCAATAACGGGCGGCGTGGTCGCAAATACGCCGCTGGCATCGGAGAGCTCCACGCTAAAGCTGTTCGTGGCCGCATATGACCCGGAAGCCTGAAAAGTAACCGAGAAGGAACCACCTGGGCAGACAGTGCTGCTGCCGAGCTGAGGCGTGCTGATGCCCGCCAGGGTCACCATAAAATCCCCTGCCGGATACGTAGTAACGCCATCCGATAGCTCTACCGCAGCACTGCCCTGGGCCAGCCCGCTGGGGACGATTGCTTTTACATTTGTGGCGGTGGTAACCAGGCCTGAGGCAGTGACGCCGCCAATAGTGACGCTGGTAATGCCACCCAAATTGGAGCCGGAAATCGTGATTTCGGTATCCACGGGCCCGGATGTGGGCGCCAAGCCCGTAATAGTGGGTTGACAGCTCACCGCTGTAGTGGCGGAGTTACGTGGGGCGGGTACACCGGCTGAAAAATCAGTGCTGTTATTGTCTGTATCCAGACATCCCTCACTTTTGCGGATGACGCTGGTTGTATTAGAGGGTGCGGGGGTGGGACCGGCTCCCTCATAGCAGTTTGCGGTCGAGCCAAAGCCCACAAAATCCACCAGGCTCCCCCCGCTGGGGCAGGCGCCCGATAGCGCTGTCGTGCTGCTGACCAGAGCCACTTTACCAGCCGTGCCCGATAGACTCAACGAACCGCTCGCCTCCGGTGCGGGCAGAGCTGCGGCAGCACCAGTTCCGGCGGCTTCCTGTACCAAATAATACCCGCCGGGAGCTATACTACCAGTTAAGGGAGTTGTTGCCCAACTGGTTCCACCTGCGGAAGCATACTGCACTGTATACCCAGCCAGTGAAATGGTGTTGGCCGACAGGTTGTGCAGCTCAATGAAGTCGTTTTTGTACGGGGCGTTGGTGTTACCTCCCCCGCCATAGACCTGGCTGATCACTACGGTGGCGCTGCCCCCAGTACGGGTGCCGATTTGGCCCTGGCCGAACAATGGCAGCAGTAGCAGCAGCGTTAGCACAGGCCACTGGCCTCTGGAAAAAGTTGTGCTCCGCGGAGAATCCGGAGCTGATAGGGCAGGCGCACACGGGTAAGCCCCGCGACGAATGGCGCGGGTGAGAGCAGTAAAGTTCATGCAAGGGCTTAATGGGGTAGTGGCAGAAGGAATGGAGGGGCAAAGGTCGGTAAAAGAGGTCCCCTAAAGTAGTTGGATATGTTAAGGTTATGTTGCCATCACACCCTGAATATTGCAATTATTTAATATTTACTTGGTATCCTGCAATTTGGCCCGACAGTGCCTACTGCCTGCCTTCCCAAGGGCTTCCCCATTCTGCTGCCGCTGGAAGGACCCTTAACAAGCGGCCGCTTTAGGTATGCCCGTCGCGCTCGCGTATAGTAATCCGGCCAATCGTGGAGATGCTCACCCCGAAGGCCTGGGCCAGCTGCTTTAGCTTTTGTCCCTGCCGGTGCCGGCTGAGGATTTCCGCTACCTGCTCGTCAGAGAGCAGGTGATGATTCAGGATTCCCTTTGGCTTGATTTCCGGGTTGACTGCCCACTCCAGGTTGGTGTAATGCAGATTCAGGGGATCCCCATCCCGGGCCAGGGCATATTTCATCCTTCGGTTAGGAGGAGGGGGTAGAAAATGTTCCGCCACAAGTTCCGCCACCTTTACCTCTACCTGTCTCTTCCCCCGGGTTAACACGATCTTGGGGTGGTCGTTTCGCAAGTCGAGGCGCAGCAGGCACTCAGGGGAAATCTTGTCATAGGGCACACTCACTACTTTGCCCTGATCGGAAAGCAACCATCGGGCGGCGATGCCTTGAATGAACACCCACCGCTCCTGCGTTTCCACGCGCTGAAGCTCTGCCAGGGGAAGGGTCTGTCCGTTGCTGAGTTTTACTTTTTCGGCAGAAATTACCTCTATCACAATTAAAGAGTTAGCGAACCCCTGGGTATCAAAGCCTTCCTGCGAAACCGTAGCCCCTGCTCGCAGCGGCTGCCCCGGCCGCAGGTAGTCCACCAACGGGATGCCCGCGGCCGTGCGCATCTCCCCGTCTACACCCGGCCATGGAGCTAGGAGCTGAGTGCCGCACTCTTGCGGATCTGATGAATTCAGTGGCGGGATCGGACTATGGGTAGGAGCAGTGCGCCAGGTGCGGCCCCGCACGATGTGCGAAATGGCGGAGCTAGTGACCCCAAATTCCTGTGCCAGCGCCTTTAGCATCTCCCCCTGACCGGCACGGTTGCGGAGTTGACTGACTTTCTCAGGGGTCAGCTTGGCCCGGTAATGGTCCTGGCCCCGGCGACGGAGCAACCGGTCAATGAAGACGTCCTGGATTTCCGCTTTATCGACCCATTGCAGGTTGGTATAATGCGTATTCAAGGGATTCTGGTCCCGGTGCAGGACCCGGGTGTGGCGTGCCTCCGCAGGGGGCGGCAGGAAATGCTGCGCCACCAGTCGCGCGACCGCATAATTCTTCGGACGCTTCTCCAGCAGCAGGTTCACTTGCGGGTAGCGCCCCTGGACGGGAGCGCGCAGCATACGCTCCCGGTCCTGGCGGGCATACCGCAAGCTGACCACCTTACCCTGATCGGAAAGCAAGTAAGGCACGGTGACTCCCTTCAGCTCTACCCACCGCTCGTCGGTTGCCACGGGCCGCAGCTCGTTCAGGGGCATGGTCAGGCCATTGCTGAGCTCCACATGCCCGGAGTCCAGGATCTCCACCACCACGGCTGTAGAAGGCAGGCCCTGGACGGAAAAGCCAGGATGGGTGACGGTACTGCCGGCGCGTAAGGCTTGACCTGGCCGTAAATGGCTGACCAAGGGTATACCAGCCGGGGTTAGAGGAAAGGACATAGGAGAAGAGAGGTGCGCCATGCGGAATGCTCTTACATAATCCAGCCGGAGCTTTCAACAGGCAACTACCGCTCAAAGGTAACTCCCTGAAGCCAGAGAAACCGGTAGTGCCATTTTAACGCGTACAACCCTAGCTCTAATATCCGCTGTTCTATTAGCTATGCTGATTCAGCATCGATATCAGACTTTCATCTTGCTAGCTGTCAAGTGGCCCCCCCATGATAAGGATCGAGAAGGCCGATTTATCGGACCTTATCTAAGCCGGATGACGCTAGTAGAAACACACCGGTTAAGGCCAACGATACCGCCACAATTAGCTTGAACTCCATCCGGCCGTAGAAAAACAACAGAATGGCGCCGGTTGTCAACACATGAAGTAGAAAGAGTACCCGGCGATGCTTAGAGAAATATGCCTGTTTGGTGTACAGTCCTTGTAAAAAGCTGGCTACGTAAAAGGAAATGATGCCAATGGCATATAGCACCGCTACCGCTTCAACATATCCTGCTTTCAAGTAATCGGGCATGGCATACTTTCTTAGGTGCTACTAGTTTGTTGAAAGGGCGGCTTTACTTACTGACAGAGGGCAGGAACGCAAGAGATTTAGTATCATGCCCGTTTGCTTGCGAAAGCTAATCTTAAAAAAACACCTTTCTAGAATGCCGTCTTGACAGGGGCCAAAACCACCACGTTTCCGAGACCCGTCTGATACCTACGATTATGTAAAGAAACTTTTCCGCGAAAGAAACTGGCCCTTCCCGCTTCCGTTTTCCTTCCTCTGTTCAATTAGACCACCCCCAGCATTTGCAAGCTCCGGCTCACCATTGCCCTTTCTAAGCGTTGCTAACGGAAAGGGGTAGGTGAACCGCAGAATACCACGCGTCAACGCTACCTTTGGTACATACCTACTCCTCAGTACACGATGAAAACGCTGTTCTTGTGTCTCTTCCTGTCTACGCTGCTTGGGTCTTGTGGCGTCCGTCAGAACGACATAATAGGCGTATACACTGTCCGAAATCAGTCCAACAACTGGGACACGCTTAGACTCTTGAGCAATGGCACCTACAGAAGGCACTTGCGTTCGAAGCAAAATGCGTTCGTGTTCTCCCATACGGACAAGTGGCGGTATGGGAGCGGACGCCTTACGTTATACAACTATGTTCCGGAAGGAGACAACGCTCTTACCCCCGATACCAACCTTTCGCTCACAGAAATAACTTCTTCCTTGCCGGTAGAAAAAAAAGCAGGACGAATCGTTATTTTCCACCGACTCGAAACAGAGGACTTCTTTTATGAGAAACTCTGAGCATGCCTGCACACGAGGCCCGATTGAGGCGTGGCTCGCGGCTAGTTGCGCACGCACCATGACCTGCCCCTAGAGGAACTGTCAGGTGCCATGGGGTGGGCGAGAGAGAAGGCTTCCCCGAACGTCTACGCGGCAAGCGGCGTGGGATTCATGGCTTGAGGCAAGCCAGCTGGCTTTTCGTGTCTGGTACGTCTCGGAAACAGTCGTATAAGTAAACGTTACGTTAAGTAAGTAGCTGGTCATCAAACCAAACATCAGCAAATCCTTCTTCGGGTATTAGGAGAAAACACCAGCCTGGTCCTAAGCCAAGGTAGGGCAGCAACTCCGGTGCCCACTCTGCAATATGGGCCACATGCACGGGCTGAAAGAAGTCTTCTGCCTCCGAGTAGCCTCCGGCCCAAATGTACCAGCCACTGGTATCTGCTTCGGGCCGATAGCGTACCCCGTGCAGCGGTCGTACCCCATGGCGTACACCACGCGACACGCCAAGCTTGAGGTGTTGCTCACACGCGACATAGTTCGTGTGGTATTCCTGGCATATCGCCTGTTGGGCTGCAAGTACTTTCATAGCCAATGAGACTAGGTAGAACGGACCGTCCAAGTAGTGGCCCTTATTTCCACTGTATGGAATAAATGACCTTTCGCAACAGGGCTCGGTTCTGCTGGTTCCGGCGGGCCGAATACTGTCGGGCCATCCCCTGCACGGTCACTAGATGCGTCCCCCTTTGGTAGAAGGCCATCGTTCCGATCATGTCCAGGTGATGCGGTTTAGTTCGCACGGTAAACTCGAGCAGGACTAAGCGGCCTTGCTGCAAGACCGTATCCTCCACATGGACGAGATGGATGGGCCCTAACAACTCGCTAAAGATCTGGACAAACCCTTGTTTCACCTTGGCGACGGCGAAGGGCCGACGCTCCGGCTTCACGAGCACGACCAGGGTTTCGGAATGGATTGTATCCGAGGAAGCTGCATTGACAAACACATGCTGTTGCCCTGTTTTCATCGGCGCTAACCCTTCTTTTCTTTCATCAATGGCTTGCCAGGTAGCGGGGACTTGAACCGTCAGCATCCCGAGATCGTGGCGGATAAAAGCGGTGGGCACCAGCGCCTGGTTGGGCTTATCAGGCGAACAGCCGCTGAAAACCAGATAGAGAAGCAGGGCCGCTTGGCAGGCCAGTTTCGTCATGATGCAGGGGAGGGGAACATCAACCAGTGGCCGAGTAACATGAGGACTGTCGCAATTCGTGATTAGGCAACCGGGCTCGCACCCCAAATTGGGTAGGCCCTGACAAAGGGTAGGCAACGAAGGTAGATGTAATACCCAAATCGCCTGAGCACCTGTCCAAGAAAGGCTGGTTTACTGGTCACTTTGCTGGCCCCACTCAATAGCGCCAAAACATGGTTTTTCGGAGCATTTTTTACCCCTTTATTTGGACAGCTTTTTTTATAGGTTTACAAACAATCAAGCTTCTGGCACTGCACCTTGCAGCGCATAAAACTGGTGCCGCAGTTCTATCAGCAGTTGCTCGGTTCGCTCGCGGTCGGGAGCATCCGGTAGGGTGGAAGTGGCAAACGCAGCATCCACCTGCTGGACCAGCGCCTCCGCTTCAGCCACCAGCGTCTCGTACTCAAACTCGCCCTTCCGAATGCGCAGCAGGTAGTCCCGGTCCGGGCGCCGGACGTGCAGCTGACCCGTGGTCGCAATTTCCAGGGCCGTACGTAGCAGGCGAAACACGTGCAGCATATTCTTGGCGTCGTAGTTCTTGCCGTGCTGCACCGTATTTTCGTAGCGTTCCGTGTTACGCCGCGCCACCCAGTCCCAGTATTCCTTGTACACCCGGCAATAGGTGGAATAGCCGTTGCGGTTAAACGACAAGTAGGCTGCGGGTACTTCCCCTTTGGGGACGGCTGAGAGCAGCACGTCATTGGACGTTTCCGCGTCGCGCAGCAGCCCCCGGTAGCCCTTTGCCCCAGGGTGGTCCCCATCCACGAACAGGGCGTATAGGTCGGTCAGATGCGGCACGTTGGCCAAGCCGCACTGTGAGGGCGACAGTCCCTGGCGCTGCAGCCATTTCTCCACGGGTTGCGCTCCCGCTCCCACCGTCACGTAGCAAAAATCCAGCACGGACTTGCGGGCCGGCGGCTCGGGGCTATTGATCTTCTTGTTGAGCCCCTTGGCTTTGCGAATCTGCGCCACAGCATATTCGGCAAACGTCTGGCGGCAGAGCTTGGAGAGAAAATCTTCCGCCCGGAACGCGGCAAACAGCGGGTGTTGGTAACGGATGCAATCCGGTGGCGTCCCCAGGATTTCCAGGGCCGTAGGGTTGTTTTTCAGCAACAGCTCCACAAAGCGGCGCAGCTCATAGAACACCTCGTCGTTGGTGGCATTGGCTACCTGCGGGACATAGTTCAGGCCAAAGAAGTCGCGCTCCGGCAGGATAAAGACACCCTTCAGATCCGTGTCGGAATGGGGTAAGTCCGTCCCGTAGGCCCGGCTGCCGCTGACGGCTTCCAGTAGGATCAGGTTATGGCGACGCAGGTAGGCAATGTCAATCACAGAGTCGGAGGGAAAATAATGGAAGGCGAGAGGCTCACGCCGGAAAAGCGGCGGTCAGCCAGTGCTGAAACAACGCATTGAGCTCCCCGGTAGGATCGGGCGAGTGCCGCACGGGCAGCGTATCGCGCGCCAGCAGGCCGGCCGCATATTCCTGCTGCAGGAAAGCCAGTAGAGCAGGTGGGAGCACCACCGTGGCCTTTTCGGCCGCCTGGGCTTTCTGCCCCAGCAGCTGGGCTACTTCCTCCTGCAGTTCATCGGGGAGCACTGCTGCCAGCTCGGCCAGTTGCATGGGCGGCACGGTCTGCCGTTCCCGGATCCAGCGGGCCGCCAGCCCCGAGCGCAGGGCGTAAAACAGGCGTTTGAGTCGGACCTGCTCCGCCGTGAAATCGGTCTCCAGCCCCCGCCGCACCTGCCCCAGGTAATGGTGCAGCCCCGCCCGCAGGTTAAACGTGTGGGGCAGCAGGGGAAGGAGGCGAGTCCGGAAATCCAAGGCTTCCTGATAGACGATGGGCGACTGCAGCCATTCATACAGGGCCGCATTGGAGCCCCGCAACAGCTTCAAGGCCTTGCGCAACTCCCAGCCGCCCAGATCCAACAACGCATCCACCGGAAAGTTGAGCGTATCGGGTGCCTCCTCCAGGGTGAGGTACCAGCTGGCGGGGTGGCAGTAAATAAAGCGCACGTCATAGTCCGAGTCCGGGGAAGGGAACCCCCAGGCCCGGCTTCCCGACTCACAGGCGTAAAGCACGCGAATGCCGTGGGCAACTTCCAGCTCCCGCAACGCATTCTGAATCCGGGCTTGCATGAGCTCGTCCATTATAGGCGTGGGTCAATGGCCTCACTTTCCAGGGCCAGCACACCGAACACGCACTGGTGCACTTCCCGCAGAGGAGCCCCCGCTACGAAGCGCTCCAGGCCTTCCACGCCCAGGGCAAATTCCCGCAGGGCCAGGTTGCGCTTGGCTTTTACGGCCCGCTCCCGCAGGCGCTCCAGGTTGCCCGGTAGCAAGTAGTCAGGCCCGTAGATGATGCGCAGGTATTCGCGGCCCCGGGACTTGAGCGCGGGCTGCACCAGGTGCTTGCGTCCCCCCGGGATGAAATCGTAAGGCTTGACCACCATGCCTTCGCCCCCGGCGGCGGTCAGATCCGTCCACCACTGGGTGGCCGCTTCCACATCGGCGATATCCTCCAGGTGCACTACGCGGTAGGGCGTAGCCCGCAGCAGACCCTCATCGGCCAAGCAGATAGCGCGCAGGGTTTCCATGTGCCAGGCGTGGTCCTTATCGAAGTACGTGCGCCCCTCCGTGGCCAGCAGGTGGAAAGGGGCCAGGCGCAGGTCCGAGAGGCTCTCTACGGGCCAGCAGTAGCGGCGGTAGGACTCGGCGTAGTGCTCCGCCGCGCTCTGCCGGGCCGTCGTGCGGGCCAGCAGGGCTTCGATGCCATCCAGTCCCCGCGTAGCGGCCTGGGCCAGCACGGCGGCCGCCACGGGCAAGGCCGCTGTTGCCGCCGCGGCTACCGCGGCGTACTGGTTTTTGATCAGCTCCTGGGCCTTGGCCGACCAGGGCAGCAGCTCAGCATCCAGGCACAGCCAGTCGGTGCTGAACTTCTCCCAGAAGCCCGCGCTCGTCAGGGCCTGCTGCAGCCGGGTCAGGAAGGCCGCTTCCAGGGCCGAATCGTTAAAGAAATTACGACCCGTGCGGGTGTAGCATTTGCCCGGGCCTTCATCCACCACGCCAAAGCGGCGGCGGGCGGCATCCACATCTTTAGCCAGCACGACCACAACGCGGCTGCCCATATGCTTTTCCTCGCACACGACGCGCTGCACGTCCTGCCGGCGGAAGTAGTCGAATGCTTCGGCCGGGTGCTCCAGCTGATCGGGCAGGGCACTGGTTTCCGAGGGCGACATGGTCGGCGGCAGGTAGAGCAGCCACTTGGGATTCAGGGCAAAGCGGCTCATGACTTCCAGGGCCGCGACGCCGTTTTCCTCCCGGATGGTCACCGAGGGTAGCAGGCGCGTGCGGATGATCTGCTTGCCCGACACATCGCGGATGTCGAGCAGATCATCGTGTTGCTGCTGGGCCGTAAGCTGGGCGGCATCCTGCGCTACTTCGGCCGGTCGCAGGGGCCGTACCGGCTCACAGTAGACCTGGGCCGCCGGCACCGCTACCAGCTCCCGCTCAGGGTAGCGCAAAGCGGTTAGTCGGCCGCCGAAAACGCAGCCCGTATCAATGTCGATGGTGTTGTTGAGCCATTCCGGGTCGGGCACGGGCGTGTGGCCGTAGACGACCATGGCCCGGCCCCGGTATTCGGAAGCCCAGTTGTAGCGCACGGGCAGGCCGAACTCGTCAATCTCGCCCGTCGTCTCCCCGAACAGGGCAAAGGCGCGCACGGCCCCGGAGCCGCGGCCCTGCATGTCTTCGCGCAGCCCGGCATGGGCCACGACGAGCTTGCCGCCGTCGAGC